>JAKSJL010000070.1 GCA_024398295.1 Bacteroidales bacterium | reverse complement strand
GATAATGCGACATTCAGAAAGATCCCACTGTGGGCTTTCGGATTTTTATATTAGACACATTTCACGCAGATTTCTTCCTTAATAGCTCCAGTGTGACGGAGTGGATGGTCTCGTAGTGAAGCATCTGAAAGACTCTTATGGCAACGTTGCAACGGCTCTTCAATTCAATCCATTCATCGCGGCAGCCAAGGAGCAGTTCGAGGCCAAGTTCGGCCACGCCCCTAAGGTGTACGACGAAAGGCTCACTAACGTGTTGTTAGTGAGCCTTTTTTCATTATATTTGCAGAAGACATTATTAAACACCTATAGCTTATGTGCACGAAGACATTTCGCAGAATCATTGTTGCAGCCCTGTCTGCTCTTGTCTATTCCGTATCATCATCCGCACAGTCGTACACGAACTGGGGCGATCTGGAACGTGCCAGGGCGCAGCAGATTCAGCAGCAGAGGGAGTGGGATGCGGCGAGGGAGAATAATGAAAGGCTCATGCGTCTCAACTTTGGAAAGGGCGGTCCTGTGGTGGACTATGAGAAGTTCGAGACCGCCAAGTGTCCTGTCTTCGTCAGGGGAGGAATGACAATGGGCCTCTCTGAGTGTGCCACCCTCGGCTACAATGCTTCTGTTAGCCTGCAGATGGGTGGCTTCCGCGGATTCATTTTCTGTCCGGAGATAGGTATCGGAACTCGTAACATTGACGACACATGGGGCGATGTCCTTGAGTACATGACCACGGACCTCAGGACAACGAACATTACCGTGCGTCCTCTTCAGGTCGGTTATTCCATTTATGGCGGCGATCAGGCCGTGTCGTTCTGTGGTGGTCTGTACGCAAGCTGCGACCTCAGTAGGACAGCGACATACAAGCCATCCAGCCCATCCTATAGCTACTTCGAGGGTTCTGAGCCTTGTTACCGTCCATTCGACATCGGAGCGTGCTTCAGTGTCGACATGGTCGTCTTCAAGAGGGTGGATTTCAACATGGTGTTCGACTTCGGAACCCTCTCGATGTTCAAGCATGATCAGCGCTACCACTGGTGCGACATAATGTTCAGGCTCGGCTTCTGGATTTAGAAACCCCTCCATTCAGCCGTAGCAGACACAAAACGCCTCGGTTTGTGTCTGCGTCCCTCGTCCCTCGCCGTGCCTGACACATAAAGGGCGTTTTGTGGCGCGATGGCTTCTCCGGCTGCGAAAACGAGAAAGGAGTTCAGCAAGCGCTGAACTCCTTTTCTTGCAAGGGTATTATTGACGATTAGTTTTCCTCGTATACTATTATGTTTCCGGTGTCTCTAGTTTGAGAGGCGTCCCATCTTGATTCTCCAGTATTGTAATATACGTGATACGTATATTGCTGGGTGCTGTTCATGTGACGGAGGTTCTGGTTATCATAAGACCATACAGCGTATTTGTCGACGGATGTATGGAGAACTACGTCGTTATCTACCTTTAAGCTGCTTTCACGCGCAAGATAATAAGAGCCATTCTTAAGGGTTATGCTTCCCTGAGCAGTAAAGTTATTATTAGTACCTGCTGTCCATGTGATTGCTTCAGCATCTTCTTCAGGTACTGTAAGGGTGTTGCCGCTTACTTTACCTGCTATAGAATAAGCCACATCAGTACCATTGTCGTTCTTAAGGGCTGTAGTGCCATCCACGATCACATACTTCTTTCCTGAAGTGATGCTGCTAACCTTAGTGAAAGTCTTTCCCGTTAGTGGAGTCACAGCTCGTTCTACATACTTGTAGAGGGCAAGCTGCATTTCTGAAGCCTCAGAGTTCTTTGCCTTGAAGAATGAACTATAGGTAGAATAGTACATGTACTGAACGCTATTATTCATATTTCTAGACATGGTAAGCACACCAGCGTTGATAGCGAATTCGCTGCTGTATCCTCTTTCGGCCAGAGCCTGGAAAGTAGCAGAACCATTGTTTAGTATAAAGTAATAATCAGTGCCGTTGTATGCCTTCGGAACTCTTATATAGTAGCTGTTGCTGGTGCTCTCCTTCTTCTCAAGAATTACCTGGCAAGCATCTATAGCATCACTTGCCTCTATCGTTGAGTCGGTCACTACTGCATTTATGGCATTTGCCGTATTCTCGGAAGCGAATGCGCCGTTTGAGTAGATAGGCTTGAATACCTTTGAGCTTGAACCATTGTCAAACACAATGATATACGTGCCATTATTCTCAATCTCGCTTGATGACATTACTTTCTCATAGCGAGCAATTACTGGTGGCGCAGCTGAATTAGTAACTGTGATAATGTATGAAGCGGTGCCGGCGAGGTACTGCTCTGACTCAGCTGCTGTAGCGGTGATGGTAACAGAGCCTTTTGCCTTGATGGAGACTGCGCCCGTAGTGGCATTGACCTCTGCTACTGACGTGCGATTTGAAGAGTATGCAACTGCAGTCTTTGCGCCCGACAATGTAGGTGCGGTGAAACTACCTGATGCCATATCATAGCTTACAGCTGTCTGATCGAACGAAAGGGTCTGCGGAGCCTTCGTTACTGTGATCTTGTAAGAAGCGGTGCCGGCGAGGTACTGCTCTGACTCCGCTGCTTTAGCGGTGATGGTGGCTGTACCCGCAGCCTTGATGGTGACTGCACCGGTAGAGGCGTTAACCACTGCTACATTGGCGTCGTCAGACGAATATGTGACAGTAGTCTTTGCACCTGACAATGCAGGAACAGAGAAACTACCTGATGCCATCTCATAACTAACCTCTGCCTGGGCGAAAGCAAGTGTCTGCTGAACCTTTTCTACTGTGATAGTGAACTGAGCGCTACCAGCATTAAGTGTAGCAGTAGCCTCTGCTGCTGCAGTGATGGTGGCTGTACCTGCACCCACTACAGTAACCACGCCTGAAGCGGCTACAGTAGCCACAGCCTCATTTGAAGATGAATAAACTACTCCTGCAGTGTTTCCGCTGAGGGCATTTGTGAATGGTGCATCACCTACTTTCTGGGTGACTTCTGCCTGAGCGAACTTGAGGTTTCTATCCTGCTTCGACGAAGTGGCACCTTCGAGACGATAAAGCTCGAACTCTGTTGCTGAAGAATAGTAACGGAATACATAAGTGCTACCACCGCCATAGTTGAGATAGTACTCAGTGCTTCTACCTGCCTTATTCTTGAAGGTCACGCCTGTAGCCCCAACTGCCACCTCGTGGAGATAGCGGTCATCAGCGGTAGATGAGAAAGCAACGTTTGGAGCGCTACCAGAAACGGTGTACAAATAACCAGCGGAAGTCTTGATGAAGTACTTGCCATTTTTCTCTGAGATCTCCACTGCAGCAGCATCCACACTTGCTGAAGAAGCGATGACTCCCTCTGCAGGGGTAACCTTGTTCTTGTAACCTGCACTAGACTGGTTTGCATCAAATGCATAGTAGCTGCCGCTCTGGCTGTGTATAACGATAAGGTAAGTGCCAGGGGCGATGGCGCTTACTTTCTTGTAGCTGTAGGTTCTGTTGTAGTCGAGGTTTATGGTCTTTATCTTGCCGGCGCTGAAGGTTACGTCCTTGGTCAGGTCGATGGCCTTCTCGTAGCCATTGACAGTGACGGTGATGAAGCTGCCTGATGGGGCGGTGAAAGGCTTGATGCCAATGTAGAAGGCTGCGGTCTGGCCTTTTTCTAGCGCTGTCGCGTTCTGTACGGTGAGACGGGCTGTGCTAGAGACGGTCTCGCCGCTTGTGATTACTGGCTGGCCGCCTGTGACGTCGAGGGTGTATGAGCCAACGATATCCTCGGTGCCGGTGAATGAGATGGACTCGACGGTGAGAGGTCTGTCGCCGCTGTTCGTTACGTTGACCCTGATGACGGAGGCTACCTGGTGCATGGCGAGGCTAGGCGAAGCTGATGCTTCTACATTTGCTGCCTTGCCATAAAGAGGGAAGTGAGCGCCTGTGAGGTGAGCCTTGCTGTCGTTGCCTACCTGTACCTGGGCTTCGTCTGCTGCGGAGCCAATGCTCACGGCGTCGCTGGTGCTGCTGTATGGATAGATGGCGCACCAGTCATATGACTTGCTGGCATCCAGTTTCTGGGGTAATTTTCCGTTGAACTTGCCAGACTCGGGATCTTCGATCACGAATGGAGTTCCATCCGTGTAGTTTGAGGTGCCTGCTTCAGCGTAGGAAAGGCTGATAGCGTCGTCCTCCGACCAGACAATGGCCGTCTCGTCTTCATTGTACTCGGTCTTCGTCTCACCCTGAGCATTTGCGTACACAGTGAAATCGAACTGGTTCGTGCTGCCGACAACGGCTGCTTTTTCTATTTCTTTCTGACAGCTTGACAGGCCCAATAACATGATGGCCAAAGCTGAAAACTTGCTAATTTTCATCGTGTGGTTCATTACATGTTAATAGGGTCGTCGTCATCGTCAAAATCGACGATTTCTGTACTAGGACTAGTACAGATCAGCCCCTGGAGACGGGCTGTGATAATCCTTGCGACAGGTGCTATGTAGCCCTGAGACTCAAGTTCTGTGATAGAACTTTTCTGCATATTGAATATTTTTTTAAGGTTTATGCCATAAAGATAGTCTTAATTTTTAATAAATAAGTAATGTGAATGCTATTTTCACTAGACCATCTTGTCGAGGGCCTTGAGGATGGCGGGGTCGTCGGGGAGGAAGGAGAGGATGTGGCGGATGATGAAGGCGCGGGATTCCTCGGGGGTGCAGTCGACGGCGAGGGGGTCGCGCTTGGTAGGAGCGTCGTCGATGAAGCGCGCCCAGAATGGCGTTTCGCTGCTGCCAGAAACGCTTTTAGCAGCGCTGCTAGAGGTGCTAGCGGCGCAGGCTGTGCTGCCACGTACTTCAGCTGTGCTGGCTGTGCCGCTGTCGCCGTGGCCGAAGAGGGCGTCTGGGGTGGTGTGGGAACTGCGCTGCCAGCCGCTGTACTCGGCGTTCGGGCCGCGGTAGACTCTGGTGATGTCGCCTACGACGCTCCAGGTGCCCATCTCAAGAAAACAGACGATGGTGTCGCAGATGCTCTTCTTTACTGACGGGGTGAGATTTGCCTTGTAACTTGAACCCAAAGAACGGATGAGGTAGGGCGTGACGGCGGCGGAGACGGCCTTGCGGATGTCGGTGGAGTTCGCGGAACCATTGGCCTTTATGGCCTCAAGTGCTGCAGGGGCGAGCGCCCTCATGATTTTCGCGCTCCTCGTCTTCGCGGGATGCTTCTCGCCCAGCGCTACCCTGTATTTCGGGAGACTGCGGCGCCAGTTCATCAGGTGTGCATAGAACTCTACGGTGGCGAATGCCGCCTTGTCGCCCATGAACTTGCCATAGGCGATGTCGCCCTCGCGCACCACCTCTATCTTCCAGTCCCAAGGCCCCAGGTCGTCTGACGATGTAAACCAATGCTCACGTGGGGTCATCTCTTCGATGGACCACCCAGGTATCGGGCCACGGAAAAACGGAATGATCCCGTAATGCCTTACGGCACGGATCATGTCCTCGGCGCTATTTATCTTAAAGTCTCCCATTTCTTTGACGCATTTCTAGATGTACTGCGTTATATTGTCAAAAGTAATAAAAACTACTTATATTTGTACAACGTAAAGAACTGATAGTATGAAATTGAGATGGAAAACACTGCTCGCATGGGTATGCGGAGTATTCGGGCTCAGCGCGTGTGATGTGATCGGGGGTGCTGTCGCCATGTATGCCACCCCTTACGGTGACTATAACGTAGATCTCAAGGTCACTGACGAGGGCGGTACTCCGATAAAGGGTATCAAGGCTGCGGATTCGTTTACAGATGCCCAGGGAAATGTGAAGCTCATTCTTAAGGGCAGTAATTTCTGTACTATTCACCTTCAGGATGTGGATGGACCCGAGAACGGAGAGTTCAGGGATACCACCATTACAGAGGAGAACCTTTCACTCAAGCGTATTAAAAAGGGAGACGGATGGTACACAGGCGAGTTTGATGCTATGGGTACTGTCAAGATGAAGAAGAAGTAATGTCAGAGCATATATCATTGGCACAGAGACTATCCCTGGAGATGCACCGCAGTATCGTGGAACGCGCCTCCAGGGAGCATTCTTTAATGCAGCTTTTCTGGGAGTGCACGCTCCGCTGCAACCTCCGCTGCCGGCATTGCGGAAGCGACTGCAAGGTGCAGGAGACGCGCCCAGACATGCCTTTCGCGGACTTCGAGAAGGCCCTCGACAGCATCGCAGCGCATACGGATCCCCATAAGGTGATGGTCATCATCACCGGCGGCGAGCCACTTGTGCGCGCTGACCTCGAGGCCTGCGGACGCACCATCTACGAGAAGGGTTTCCCATGGGGCGTGGTGACAAATGGCCTCCTCCTCACAGAGGAGAGGTTCCTCAGCCTGCGCCGCGCGGGGCTGCACTCCATCACCGTGAGCCTCGACGGCCTCGAGGAGGAGCACGACTGGATGAGAGGGCATAGAGGTAGCTGGAAGAAAGCCGTCGAGGCCATCAGGATGATAGCGGCGAGCGAACTGGTAAATGATGTGGTCACTTGCGTCAATGCTAGGAATATAGGCCAATTAGAACGTATAAAGGAACTCCTCATCAGCCTAGGCGTCAAGGCCTGGCGCATCTTCACTGTGTTCCCTCAGGGAAGGGCGAAGAATGATCCAGACATGAGGCTTACAGGCGCCCAGATACGCCAGGTGATGGAGTTCGTCAAGGCTACGCGCAAGGAAGGCCGCATACGCTGCAACTTCGCCTGTGAAGGCTACCTGGGTCCGTACGAGGGAGAAGTGCGCGATGGTTACTTCGCCTGCATAGCAGGCATCACCATCGCTTCCGTGCTGGCTGATGGAAGCATCGCTTCCTGCGCCAGCATTCGCTCAGACTATCACCAGGGGAACATCTATCAGGATGATTTCTGGACGGTCTGGAACGAGCGATATGAGAAGTTCAGGAACCGGGAATGGATGCGAAACGGCATGTGCTCGAAATGCAAGCATTTCCGCTACTGTAGAGGAAATGGCATGCATCTCAGGGATGAAAATGGACAGATAATTCAGTGCTTGCTGAAGAAGATGGAAGAGGCGGATTAACGTCTCTTTCTTAGTCTGTCGACGGCGTGCTCGAGCGACTCCGAAGGCTCAAGGATGTTATAGTCACCCCAGAAGTCTGGATCGGAGAAATCGTCTACCTTGTCCTCGAAGATATCCTTGCTCCTGAAACTGTACTTCAGTGGAATCTGCTCCACATCCTCTGTCTTTATGTCGGTCGCAACCATCTCAGACACAATGGAATAGGTGCTATTAAAGAAGCGTTTCTTCCAGGTGCACTTGAATCGCATGCTCTCCCTGACATAGTGAAGGACGGTCAAGTCTCCGACCTTTCTGTAGCTTGCTATGAAACTTACTTCCTGTGGCGAGAACTTGAGTCCTGCGGGCTTTCTTCTAAGGATGCTTGTAGTCACGAGGTCGGGCTTCTCCATGTCCACACGATACTCCGCTCTCATGATCGCCAGGCTCTCCTTGTCGATGTATAGTTTCGCGTAGTAGAGAGGGTACATGTCGTTATGGAATCTCGGCGTCATGTTTATTACATAGACATCCTTCTGGTCGATGACTGTAGGGGTGTCCATGGTGTAGTGATACTTGGAGAGATCTTCAGGGTAGAAGAGGTCATTGTAGTTCTTCACCACATCCAAGTTCAGCGCCAGATTCGGGCCACCTTGAAGCTTCGCGGTGAGGGTGTCGGCCCTCTGGTTTACGAGTCTACGGCCCTTGAGTATGCTTACTCTATCTGCTATTACGTCGCGACTGTATCCCCATTTGAAAATATCGATAACCGCCTCAGATACAGTTAGATACTTGTTCCCTTTTTTCACTGTCTCCCTGTAGAAACCACACTGCGAAATCGGGGTCGAAGGGTAGTTTTTCTTCACCATCTGCAGAGCTTCGCGCACTATTTCTTCTGCGTCCATACTGAGTACCAATGACTCACTCAGTACGGCGAAATGTGGCTTCAGGTATATTTTCAGGTCGTGGGCCTCGCTCGCCTTTTGGGTCGTCACGGAAGAGCGGTATCCGACATGCGAGACTACGATGGAAATCTCATTTTCTGTGTACGGTATCTTGAGGCTGAAATAGCCATCTTCGTTCGTGATGGTGCCGAGCGTCGAACCCTTGATGGTGACGCTCGCGAATGCAAGCTGCTGCCTGTCATCCCTTACCGTCCCGGACACCGTGAGCATCTGGGCCAGGGCGCTCCATGGCAGTAACCACAGCAGCAGCGACAGAATGAAGCTTAAGTTTTTGTTAGGCATGACGATAGTCTTTCTAATTTTTCCAAATATAGTGAAAAGTTTTTTCTAAATTTGTAGTTTATAGAGTTTTAAGTGATGGAAGAGAATAACACATTCAATGGTAGATATACAGAGAGGCTTGCGAGGCTCCTGCTGACCATCACCATCCTTGTGGTGCTGTATTTCGCGGTGGGATACTTCAGGAATGTACTGATATACATCGCGGCGGCTGGCGTCGTGTCGCTGATAGGTCGGCCTGTCATGACCCAGCTCAGGAAGATCAAGGTCAGGAAGAAATCCGCGCCGGATGCGCTGTTGGCTGTGTTCACCATCCTCGTCATCATGGGCCTTTTGGCGGCGGTGATCTCCGGTGTCGTGCCTGTGGTGCGCCACCTTGTCACCGAGATCAGCAGGATTGGGAACACCACGTCCATGGAATCCATCTCCGCGAACCTCAGGAACCTGAATTCCTTCCTCATCTCGACATTCAGTCTCGACTACGGCTTCAAGATAGAGAACGTGGTGCTGGACTATCTGAAGTCCGCGCTGAACGTGAACATCTTCAGCAATGTCATCGGCAGCGTGGCCTCCGCGGTCACCAGCCTTGCCATCGGCATCTTCTCGGTGGTGTTCATCTCGTTCTTCTTCATCAAGGATGACAGGCTCTTCGCGAAGATCGTCGCAGCCATCACACCTGACCGCCTCGAGTCCAAGGCCACCGTGGCCCTGGGCGATGTGGAGAGGCTTCTCTCGCGCTACTTCGTGGGACTCATCATTGAGATGACCATCGTCGGGCTCATTGACCTCACCGGCCTCTTCTTCGTGGCCCGCCTTGACTTCAGCTCATCCCTGGGCATCGCCTTCATCGCCGGCCTGCTGAACATCATTCCTTACGTGGGACCATGGATAGGTGCCGCTTTCGGCGTCGCCCTGGGCGTTACCCTCAAGTTCTGCAGTGCCGGCACCATCGGCCTGAATGTAGGCTTCTGGGTGTTTGTGCTGGTGCTTCTCTGCATCTTCGTGGCCGCTCAGCTGGTGGATAACTACCTCCTCCAGCCATGGATCTACTCGACCAGCGTGAAGGCCAGCCCGCTCGAGATCTTCATCGTCATGCTGATGGCCGGAAAGATTGGAGGCATAGGCGGCATGCTCGTGGCCATCCCTGCATACACTGTGCTGCGCGTGTTCGCGGCCACCCTCTTCCCTGATGTGAAGTTCATAAGACGCCTGACAGGCTCAGGCACGATACAGCATAACTGATTACAAGATATTTTGGATATGAAGACATCAAGATTATTCTCAGCCATTGCGGCGGCTGTACTTCTCATCGCGGGATGTGCCAAGGCACCTACCAGCGTGAGCGTGAATCCTACAAGCCTCTCCCTCACTGAAGGCGAGAGTGCGGTGCTGGTGGCGACAGTACTTCCGGAGAATGCGAAATACGGATCCATCCAGTGGACCAGCTCTGACGAGAAGGTTGCCACTGTGTCAGACGGCCGCGTGATGGCCGTGGGAGCCGGTACGGCGACCGTCAAGGCGACAGCCGAGGGCGTCAGCGGCACCGCCACGGTATCTGTAAAAGCGAAATACATCCCTGTCGAGAAGGTCAATGTGACAGATCAGACAGGAGCCGACAGAGGTGTCCTGAATGTCGGAGAGACCGTGCAGCTGAAAGCACAGGTCCTTCCGGCCAATGCCACAGAGCAGGGTGTCACATGGAGTTCTACCACAGACTGTGCGACAGTGAGTTCAACAGGTCTTGTTACCGCTGTTTCGCTCGGAGACTGCGTCATCCGTGCTCATACCAAGGACGGAATATTCG
>JAKSJL010000007.1 GCA_024398295.1 Bacteroidales bacterium | reverse complement strand
GCCCCCGGCAGGGAGCACCTCAGGTGCGCGGGAGCCCCGCTCGCACCTCCCGCGCCCCCAGAGCCATGTCCCGGGTGCAGAAGTAAGCCATTCACACCTCGTGCCCCCAGTAGGGAGTCGGGGCTGGCTTCCTGCAATTCGTTTTGGACGACAACCCCCATTCTGGCGCCCTCCAATGCGCATGGCCTTCGCAAACGGTACGAAGTCCGTACCGTTTTTGCCTGCCACCTGCCTTCTACGACCTTCTGTGGCACATCGCTTCACAAAACGAATTGCACGAGCATTCTCCTTTTTTCTGTGCCACGACCCGGATGAAACGTCGAATCCGTCGGGGTCGCGTCCGGCGTGGAAGAGAAATGGACGTATTCTGTGCCACGACCCGGATGAAAGGGCGCATCTGTCGGGGTCGCGTCCTGCGCGGGAGAGAAATGGACGTGTTCTGTGCCACGACCCGGATGAAACGTCGAATCTGTCGGGGTCGCGTCCTGCGCGGGAGAGAAATGGACGACTTCTATGCCACGACCCGGATGAAACGTCGAATCCGTCGGGGTCGCGTCCGGCATGGACGGAAAATAGCCGCCTTCTATGCCACGACCCGGAAGGAAGGGCAGTTTCTTCGGGGTCGCGACCGGATGGAAATACGGAACATAATTCTGCAGTTCTGCCTCGTTATGGGACATGGGTGGTTTGTTTGTCGTTTTTTTTCATATATTTGTAGAAGTTAACTAAGAATCAAATGGCGAATATTACAGGACATATCTCTCAGGTCATTGGACCAGTGGTGGACGTGCATTTCGAGCTGTCTGAAAAGGAAGAGGCGGCATTGCCATCCATTCACGATGCGCTCAAGGTGTGCCGCGCTGACGGGCACGACCTCATCATTGAGGTTCAGCAGCATATCGGTGAGGACACAGTCAGGTGCGTGGCGATGGATTCCACGGACGGACTTCGCAGAGGTATGGAGGCTGTGAACATGGGTGCTCCTATCTCGATGCCTATTGGTGCTCAGATCCGCGGCCGCGTGATGAATGTCACCGGCGACTCTATCGACGGACTTGGCGCATTGGATAAGAAGGAGACTCTTCCTATTCATCGTGATGCTCCTAAGTTTGAGAACCTCACCACTTCGCAGGAGGTCCTCTTCACGGGTATCAAGGTCATTGACCTTCTCGAGCCTTACCTGAAGGGTGGAAAGATCGGACTCTTCGGAGGTGCGGGTGTGGGTAAGACCGTGCTCATCAAGGAGCTCATCAACAATATCGCTAAGAAGCACAATGGTTTCTCTGTCTTTGCCGGTGTAGGAGAGCGTACCCGTGAGGGAAATGACCTCCTGCGTGAGATGATCGAGTCAAATGTCATCAGGTACGGCGACGAGTTCGTGAAGAGTATGGAAGAAGGCCATTGGGACCTCTCGAAGGTCGATATGGAGGAGATGAAGAAGAGCCAGGTGGCCATGGTATTCGGACAGATGAACGAACCACCGGGAGCGCGTAGCTCGGTGGCGCTTTCTGGACTTACACTTGCGGAGTCTTTCCGTGATCTTAATACAGGCGATGGTCCTAAGGATATCCTTTTCTTCATCGATAACATCTTCCGTTTCACCCAGGCAGGTTCAGAGGTGTCTGCGCTTCTAGGCCGTATGCCTTCTGCTGTAGGTTATCAGCCTACGCTTGCTACGGAGATGGGACAGATGCAGGAGCGAATCACTTCTACAAAGGATGGCTCCATCACATCAGTGCAGGCTGTGTATGTGCCTGCGGATGACCTTACCGACCCTGCACCTGCGACCACATTCGCCCATCTGGATGCGACCACGGTGCTCAGCCGTAAGATCGCGACCCTGGGTATCTACCCTGCAGTGGACCCTCTGGAGTCATCATCCCGCATCCTTGACCCGAACATTGTTGGAAAGGAGCATTATGAGACCGCCCAGAGAGTAAAGCAGATCCTTCAGAAGAACGCCGAGCTTCAGGATATCATTGCCATCCTCGGTATGGATGAGCTCTCGGATGCCGACAAGCAGACGGTGAACAGGGCGCGCCGTGTACAGCGCTTCCTCAGCCAGCCATTCTTCGTGGCTGAGCAGTTCACAGGCGTGAAGGGCGTGATGGTCGACATCGAGGACACCATCAAGGGCTTCAACATGATCATCGACGGAGAGTGCGACGACCTTCCGGAGCAGGCATTCCTAAATGTCGGCACCATTGAGGAGGCCATCGAGAAGGGTAAGAAGCTGCTCGAGCAGGCGAAGGCGTAAAGGCAATGGCATAGCGTCAAAAGCGAAAAGGCGAGAGCAGAACAACAAAAAGAGTAAAACAGTAAGGGCATGAAACTTCTAGTGATATCTCCGGAGAAGGAGCTTCTGAATCAGGAAGTGACGGCAGTCGAGCTGCCTGGCACCATGGGACGCTTCATGGTGCTCACTGGACATGCCCCCATCATCTCCTCCCTCACGGAAGGAGTCATAAGGTATGATATGCCTCAGGACGAGGCTAGGCAGGAGCTTCCCATCTTGGGTGGCTTTGTCAAGGTGCTGAATGATGAGATAGTGGTATGCGTAGGATAAAGGTGGTCATATTGCTTATCATGATGCTGCTCCCTGTATCGCTCAGGGCGCAGGATATGGATATGAATGAGTACCTGTTCGGACACATTGGCGACTCATATGGCTGGCATATCACCACCATAAATGGCCATCATGTCACGGTGCATCTCCCAGTCATTGTCCATTCAAAGACAAGTGGCTGGCACGTCTTCTCGTCGAAGCATATAGAGGAAGGCGAGGAGTACGAAGGCTTCCATATCGCGACTGCAGAGGAGCCTCACGAGGGCAAGCTTGTGGAGGCGACCCCGCAGGGTCTCGTGAAACCATTGGACATCTCCGTCACGAAAAATGTTCTCGGACTGGCCATAAACAGCCTCGTGCTGGTGCTGCTGGTGCTTCTGGGCGCCCGCTGGTACCGCAAGCACGACGCGCGCGAGGAGGCGCCAAAGGGCTTCGCGGGCATTGTCGAGATGATGGTTATGATGGTGGAGGAAGACATCATCAAGGAGTGTGTGGGCAAGGACTACAAGAGGTATTCGCCTTACCTTCTCACGGCCTTCTTCTTCATTTTCATAAATAACCTAATGGGTATCGTGCCATTCTTCCCAGGCGGCGCGAACATCACCGGAAACATTGCCATCACCCTTTTCCTTGCGGTGTGCACGTTCCTCGCGGTGAACCTCTTCGGAAACAAACATTACTATAAGCATATTTTCTGGCCAGATGTGCCAATGTTCCTCAAGGCTTTCCCACTGATGCCTCTCATCGAGATCATCGGTATGTTCACGAAGCCATTCTCACTGATGGTGCGACTCTTCGCGAACATCCTTGCGGGACATATCATGCTGCTGGGTGTCGTGGCTGTGGTGTTCCTCACCGCGAAACTCGGCTTCGCCATGAACGCTGGCCTCAGTGTGATATCGGTGTTCTTCGGCGTGTTCATGGACGTGCTCGAGCTCCTGGTGGCTTTCCTCCAGGCGTATGTATTCACAATGCTCTCGAGTGTGTTTATCGGACTTAGCCGCCAGGAACCAGAAGAAGAATAAATATAAACAATTAAAATACAGAAGATTATGTTACTTTCAATGATTCTTCAGGCAGCTGCAGGCGCAGCTCTCGGTAAGGTAGGTATCGCTATCGGTGCAGGTATAGCAGCCATCGCAGCAGCCATTGGTATCGGCAAGATCGGTAAGGCAGCCCTCGAGGCAGGCGCACGTCAGCCAGAGCAGGCAGGTCACTATCGTATGACCGCCATCATCATTGGCGCGCTCGTGGAGGGTGCTTGTCTCTTCGCTATCCTCGTTTGTCTGCTCGGTCTCTTCATCGACTAGCATATGTCACTCATTACCCCGGATTTCGGTCTCCTTTTCTGGATGACCCTGATCTTCGCCGTGGTGTTCTTCATCCTGGCGAAGTTCGGATTCCCTATGATCACGGGGATGGTGAATGAGCGTAGTGAGAGAATACAGGACAGCATCCAGAAGGCTCGCGAGGCGGAGCTGAGGCTCCAGAACCTCGCGGAAGAGCAGAAGGCGATGCTTGACGAGGCCCGTGCTGAGCAGGCGCGCATCCTCAAGGAGACGGCTCAGGCCAGGGACGCGATGATCGCAGATGCCCGCGCGAAGGCGCAGGATGAGGCATCGAAGATCCTGTCGGACGCCCAGGTGAGGATTGCAGCCGAGAGGGAGAGCGCACTCCGCGACATTCGCAAGGAGGTAGCGATCCTTTCGGTCAATGTGGCCGAGAAGGTGCTCAGGAAGGACCTTTCGTCAAATGAATCCCAGATGGAGCTCATCTCAAAGATGGTGGATGAGGCTTCGTCTGAAAGAACGAACTGAAAACGATGAATACAGGTACCATTTCATCCAGATATGCGTTGGCGCTTCTGCGTCTGGTCGAGGAGGCCGGGCGTGGAGAGCAGGTGTACACCCAGGTGCGCGCCATCCTGGCAGATCCGGATGGGATGCCGAAGACCTTGGAGCCGGAACTCGAGCGCTTCGTCGCGCTCGTTGTGAAGAATGGCAGGAAGGAATACCTCAGGTTCATGCTTCATTCGTTCGTGTCGCAGTATGATGCCGCGCATGGCATCAGGCAGGCGCATCTCACGACGGCAGTACCGTCTCCGGAGCTGGAGGACCAGCTCAAGAGCCTTTTCAAGGGCTACAGACTCATTTTTGACACGAAGGTGGATCCGGAACTCATAGGCGGATTCGTCCTCGTGGTCGATGATTTGATGATGGATGCTAGCGTGAAGCATCAGCTCGATGTGATACGCAAGCAGTTCGTCGAAAAAAACAGAAGAATCGTATAGTTTATGGCGCAGAATATCAGACCAAGTGAAATCTCAGAGATCCTTCTCGGTCAGTTGAAGGATGTGGATACCTCCGTACATTTCGAGGAGGTAGGTACAGTCCTTCAGGTAAGTGACGGCGTGGCGCGTATCTTCGGTCTCAAGAATGCAGAGGCGGGAGAGCTCCTCGAGTTCGAGAGCGGCATCATGGCCGTGGCGATGAACCTCGAGGAGGACAATGTAGGAGCAGTCCTCATGGGTCCTACAGACCACGTGAAGGAGGGCATGACAGTGAAGAGGACCAAGCGCATTGCCTCCATCAGGGTAGGTGAGTCCATGCTCGGACGCGTGGTGGATCCTCTCGGAAACCCTCTTGATGGACTCGGGAGCATTGAAGGAGAGCTTCTGGAGATGCCTCTTGAGCGCAAGGCTCCGGGTGTCATCTACCGTCAGCCAGTCACCGAGCCTCTCCAGACCGGTCTGAAGTCAGTCGACGCCATGATCCCTATCGGTCGTGGTCAGCGTGAGCTCATCATCGGTGACCGCCAGACCGGAAAGACAGCCATTGCCATTGATGCCATCATCAACCAGAGGGAGAACTACCTCGCCGGCAATCCTGTATACTGCATCTATGTAGCTGTGGGTCAGAAGGGTTCCACAGTGGCAAACATAGTGGAAACGCTGCGCTCGAAGGGTGCGATGGACTACACCATCGTGGTGGCTGCGACCGCCGCTGACCCTGCTGCGCTGCAGTACTTCGCCCCATTCGCTGGCGCTGCCATCGGCGAGTACTTCCGCGACACGGGTCGCGCTGCCCTCGTGGTCTACGACGATCTCTCAAAGCAGGCTGTTGCCTATCGTGAGGTTTCCCTCATCCTCAAGCGCCCTTCAGGCCGTGAGGCCTACCCTGGCGATGTGTTCTACCTGCACTCTCGACTTCTCGAGAGAGCGGCGAAGATCATTGACCAGCAGGAGGTCGCAGAGCAGATGAATGACCTCCCAGAGTCGCTGAAGGGCAAGGTGAAGGCAGGAGGTTCGCTTACAGCGCTCCCTATCATCGAGACCCAGGCAGGCGACGTGTCTGCATACATCCCTACGAATGTGATCTCCATCACCGATGGACAGATATACCTCGAGGCGGCCCTCTTCAACCAAGGCTTCCGCCCAGCCATCAATGTGGGTATCTCCGTATCCCGCGTGGGTGGTAGCGCTCAGGTGAAGAGCATGAAGAAGGTGGCCGGTACCCTTAAGATCGACCAGGCTCAGTACAATGAGCTCGAGTCCTTCTCGAAGTTCTCCAGCGACGTCGACAAGATCACCGCGATGGCGCTCGACAAGGGTAGAAAGAACAATCAGCTGCTCATCCAGCCTCAGTATACACCTATGCCGGTGGGCGAGCAGGTGGCCGTCCTCTATTGCGGCACCCACGCCCTCATGAAGGATATCGCCATAGAGCAGGTGGACGAGTTCCAGACAGCGTTCCTCGACCGCATGCGCGCGTCACACCGTGATGTGCTCGATGCTCTCGCTGTGGGTAAGCTTGATGCCGAGCTCTGCGCCGTGATCGAGAAGGAGGCGGCTTCGGTGGTTGAAGGCATAAGATAATCATAAGGCCAATGTCATCGCTCAAGGAAATAAAGAATCGCATTGCGTCAGTCAAGAGCACGCTGAAGATCACTTCTGCCATGAAGATGGTCGCTTCTGCGAAGCTTCACAAGGCGCAGCAGGCTGTCGAGAACATGCGCCCTTATGAAGCGCAGCTCTCAGGCATGCTCCGCTCCCTGCAGAGCAGAGCCGGCGCTTCAGGCTCCATCCAGCGTCCAGACGTCAGGTCGGGACGCGTGGCCGTGGTCGCCTTCAGCTCGAATTCTTCCCTCTGCGGCGGTTTCAATGCCAATGTGATCAAGCTCGCGAAGGCGAAGGTCGAGGAGCTGTCGGCCTCGTGTGAGGTCGATGTCCACTCAGTGGGCCGAAAGATGGCCGAGGCCATGAAGCGCCTGGGCTATGTGTCTCCGGAGGATTACACCGCCCTGGCTGCGCATGGTGGCTATGAGGGCGCGGCAGCATTGGCTCAGAAGATGATAGACGCATATACGAGCGGTACGTACGACGAAGTATACCTTATATATAACCACTTTATCTCCACTGGAGTGCAGAAACCAGTCTGCGAGCGCTATCTTCCGGTGGCAGAGGCTTCCGTCGCATCAGAATCCGAGGGTGTAGAATACATCCTGGAGCCTTCTGCGTCCGAGCTCCTGGAGGAGCTTATCCCTAAGGTGCTCAGGCTCGGAGTCTATACGGTTCTGCTTGACTCCATGGCGTCGGAGCACGCTGCGCGCACTGTCGCGATGCAGACTGCCACTGACAATGGTGAAAATATCCTCAGCGAGCTGACCCTGGAGTATAACAAGGGCCGTCAGCAGAAGATCACGAGCGAGATTCTCGACATCGTGGGTGGCTCCATGCTGTAGGCGGTTATATAAGACCAATAAAAAAGGGCTTGTCATCACGACGAGCCCTTTTTTATTGTTTAATTAAAATTCAATACTTATGAAAAATTCTAAACGTTTTTCTTTCAATTATCGTGCCATTCCGTGCGTTTTCTGTGTGGTCGTTAGGCGGTGAAGTTTTATGAAATTGTGTAAATTTTTTTCTGTAACCCTTTCGCCCGTATGTGGTTTTGATGTGTTATTGATTGTGGAAGTTTGCTTACGATTTGAAATAAAAATTTTAATATTGCCCACATAAAACGATTAATCGCGCGAAGTCTATGTGTTTGCAAGTTAATTATTTATGAGTTAAATTTGTACTTTGCATGCAGTGTATAGTGCTGCTTTTGGTTTGTAATTGATACAAATTCAAATATTTATGTTTAATTAATCTTAATGCTTTATGAAAAAAATTAAACTTTTTTTCACAGTGCTGGCAGCGATGATCAGTGTTCTGGCTTATGGTCAGAATGTTACTGTATCAGGAACTGTTTCTGATGAAGCAAACGGGCAGCCTGTTCCTTTCGCAGCTATCCAGCTCAAGGGTACAGCTACTGGTACCAGCACTGACGCAGATGGTAATTATACCATCACAGTGCCATCATCAGGTACTCTCGTATTCTCTTCAGTAGGCTACGTGTCCAAGGAGGTTTCCGTAAATGGAAAGATCGTCCTTAACGTTGCACTTCAGCCTGACAATGAGTTCCTTGATGAGACTATCGTTGTCGCTTTCGGTAAGTCGACAAAGAGCTCTTTCACTGGTTCAGCAGCTGTCGTGAACAGCGAGACCCTTTCCAGGACTCAGGCTACCAGTGTCACCAGCGCCCTCGCAGGTGCAGTTGCCGGTGTGCAGCTTACCTCTTCAAATGGTGCTCCTGGTGCTAGTTCAACCATCCGTATTCGTGGATTCAGCTCAATCAACGCTGGTAAGGACCCTCTCATCATCGTAGATGGTGCTCCTTATAGCGGAGATATCGCAAACCTTAACCAGGCTGATATCGAGTCTATGACCGTCCTCAAGGATGCTGCTTCTTCTGCACTTTATGGTGCTCGTGGTGCGAATGGTGTCATCATCATCACTACCAAGAGAGCTAAGGCAGGTGACGCTGTAGTTACCTTCGAGGCAAAGTATGGTGTTAATAATCGTGCTCTCCAGCAGTATAACATCATCTCTGACCCAGCTATGTACTATGAGACTCACTATGCAGCAGTCAAGAACTACTACATGACAAATGGTATGTCTGAGCTTCAGGCTTATCAGACTGCAAATGCAAACCTTGGCAAGACCCAGGGTGATGCAGGCTTGGGTTACATCGTGTATACCATCCCTCAGGGACAGACCCTTATCGGTAAGAATGGCAAGCTCAACCCTAACGCTACCCTTGGTCGCATAGTTTCAGCTGGTGGTCAGGATTATCTCCTTACTCCAGATGATTGGGCTGCAGAAGGATATCGTACCGGTATCCGTAAGGAGTACAACTTCTCTGCTGCGGGCAGCACAGACAAGTCAAACTTCTTCGCATCACTCGCATACCTCTCAAATCAGGGTATCACCGACGCATCTGACCTCACTCGTTACACTGCTCGTCTCCGTGCAGACTACCAGGCTAAGAAGTGGCTCAAGATCGGTGCAAACATGTCTTACTCTAACTTCGATGGTAACACCCTTGGAAACAACGGTTCATCTACATCATCAGGTAACGTATGGGCATTCACCTCTCAGACCGCTCCTATCTACCCTATCTGGGTACGTGACGGAAATGGCAATATCATCGTTGACAAGGATGGTATCAAGGTAATGGATTATGGTAATGGTGTAGCCGCTCGTGGTGGTGTACCAGGATCTTCTCGCCCATTCGTTTCAGATGCAAACCCTATTCAGGATAGCCGTCTTAACACCAGAAACTATAATGGTAACCAGTTTACCGCAAGTGGTTTCGCTGATGTAACACTTCTCCCTGGCCTCGTGTTCACCACAAACGCTACAGTTTATGTTGATGAGACCAGATCAACTCTCGTTTACAACCCTTACTACGGCCAGTTCCGTTCAACCAAGGGTCTTGTTGAGAAGTCTCACTCACGTGCTCAGACTCTCAACCTCCAGCAGCTCTTGAACTACAACGTAACCTTTGGTGCTGCACACAACCTCGGCCTCATGATCGGTCACGAGTGGTATGATTCCCAGAGCTTCGACCTCGGTGCTTCTAAGTCAAACATGTTCAGCCAGAAGAACAAGGAGCTCTCAGGTGCTGTCGTTGACGGCCAGAGCGCTTACTCTTCACATAGCGAGTACAACAACGAAGGTTACTTCTCTCGTATCCAGTACGACTACGATGGTAGATACTTCGTTTCTGCTTCATTCCGTCGTGATGCCTCTTCACGCTTCCATCCAGACTACCGTTGGGGTAACTTCTGGAGCGTGGGTGGCGCATGGCTCATCCAGAAGGAGTCATGGTTCAATGCTCCTTGGGTAGATGAGTTCAAGCTCAAGGCATCTATCGGTTCACAGGGTAACGATAACATCGGTTCTTACAGATATACCGATACATTCGATATCACAAACTCAGCAGGTGAGATCGGTACCTCATTCTCATCAAAGGGTACCCGCGACATCACTTGGGAGACAAATACAAACTTCAACGCAGGTGTTGAGTTCAGCTTCTTCAAGCGCCTCTCAGGTAGCTTCGAGTTCTTCAACAGAAAGACCACAGACATGCTTTTCTCATTCGCAGTGGCTCCTTCACTTGGATACTCTAGCTACTATGACAACGTAGGTGACCTCTACAACCGTGGTTTCGAGCTTGATCTCCACTACAACGTGATCAACACCAAGAACTTCGGTCTCGATGTAAACGCCAACCTTACCTACCTTAAGAATAGAATCACCAAGCTCCACGAGGACAAGAAGACTTCTGCTCAGTGGGATATGGATGGTAACAGAATCGAGGGTTACACCAGTGGTAGCTTCTTCATCGCTGAGGATCTCTCTCTCTACACTTGGAGTCTCAAGGAGTTTGCAGGCGTAGATCCTGAGACTGGTAAGTCACTCTGGTACATGAACAAATATGTTCAGAATGAGGAGAAGAATGAGGATGCTCTCGACGAGAAGGGTCTTAAGACTCTTGATCATCGTGAGACCACAGATGACTACTCAAAGGCAGATTACTATGTAACCAGACAGACTACTATCGCTCCTGTTTATGGTGGTTTCGGTACAAGCATCCGTTTCTACGGCTTCGACTTCTCTGCAAACTTCTCATACCAGATCGGTGGACAGCAGTTTGATGGAACTTATCAGCAGTTCATGTCAAACCCTACTACAAACTCAGCAGGTTACAACTTCCATGTAGATGTACTCAAGGCTTGGACCAAGGATAACGCAGAGTCAGATGTTCCACGCTGGAACTTCAACGATATCTACGCAGCAGGTAGCTCTACCAGATTCCTTACCAAGGCTCACTACCTCAACATCGAGAACATCAACTTCGGTTATACCCTTCCTTCAAGACTTACCCAGAAGGTTGACATTGCAGCTCTCAGACTCTTCGTCACTGCAAACAATGTATGGTATTTCGCTGCTCGCCAGGGTTTTGACCCACGTCAGTCTTACTCAGGCTCAACCAACGCTACCAACTATTCTCCAATGAGAACCATCTCTGGTGGTGTTACCATCAAGTTCTAATAAATGATTACTATTATGAAAAATACTCTTAAGTTTATCGCAATCCTTGCAACTGCCTCACTGGCATTTTCAAGTTGTATCAAGGAGACCTTCCCTGAGGGAGGTACTGCTACTTCAGAGCAGGTCGGAGAGTCTTCAAGTGCTCTCAAGGCATCACTGAATGGTATCCCAGCTCAGATGGTTCAGGGTTATCTCGTTTATGGTAGCCAGGTTCATGAGACCGATATGGCTTTCCCGGGAACCATGATCGCTATGACAGAGATGCTCGGTGATATGTATCCACTTGGATCAAACTCTGGTTATGACTGGTACCGTGCATACAATGTTTGTACTGGTATGGGTGACAACAGCTACCCTTCATACCTTACTTGGTTCACATTCTATCAGTTCATCAAGGCAAACAATGATGTAATCGCATCAGTGGATATCGAAGATCCTGAGGTCGGTGCTGATCTCAAGGGTATGGCTGGTGTGGCTTACGCTTGCCGTGCATTCAACTACTACATGCTTACCGTTCTTTTTGAGCCTGTAGAGAATGTTTACACTGACATCTCAAAGGTCAAGGGCCTCACCGTTCCTTTCGTTACAGAGAAGACCGATGGTGAGATCTCTAAGAACAACCCTCGTCAGAAGCATGAGGATATGATCGCATTCATCATCTCTGACCTCGAGAAGGCTGAGGCTTGCCTTAAGGAGTACACTCCAGATTCTGGTCTCTTCCCTTCACTTCCAGTTGTTTACGGTATCCGTGCTAAGGTACACATGTGGGATGAGGATTATGCAAATGCTGCCAAGTATGCTCGCATGGCTATCACCGCACATGGTGGCGCTCCTGTATCAAAGGCTCAGTGGCTCGATCCTACCTCTGCTTTCAACACTGCAAACCAGGCTTGGATGTGGTATGGTCACTATTCAGCTGAGAACATGGGTAACCTCTGTAACTTCATTGGTTGGGTAAATGGTGAGAATGACTGGGGCTACGCTTCACTTACCAACCCTTCAATCGACCGTTCACTCTACAACAAGTATGGTGAGAACGACTTCCGTCGTCTTTCATTCTACGATTCTACAGTAGATTACGATTATCATTGCGCTCGTGGCAACGATTTCCTTGAGGGTCATGACATGCTCGCTCTTAAGTTCCGCTGCAAGGAGGCTAACTGGGAGGATTATGCTGTAGGTGCAGCCGTAGACGTTCCTTTCATGCGCGTTGAGGAAATGTACCTCATCGAGGCTGAGGCTATCGGTATGACCAACGGCCTTGAGGCTGGTATCCAGGCACTCAACTCATTCGTTACCACTTACCGTGATCCTGATTATAGCTGCAAGGCTAAGGAGCTTAGAGACTTCCAGCTCGCAGTTCTCGATCAGACCAGACTTGAGTTCTGGGGCGAGGGTTGGGGATTCCCTAACGCAAAGCGTCTTAAGCCAAACGTAATTCAGAACTACGAGGGCACCAATGCTCCTGATGCTTCTTTCCAGATCAACTGCAAGGGCATCAAGCCAAACTGGAACATGGTTATCCCTAAGTTCGAGTATCAGTCTAACAAGGCTATCGATGGCTGGAACAATCCAGATCCTTCAGGAGTTATCGCCACTACTCCTACCCCTGTCGGTACCTTCGCTGCTGGTCAGTACGAGTAATCGTTGGACACATAAACATTAGAAGAAATGAAATCAATCAAATATATCGCACTTTCAGCATTGCTGGCGCTGGGCTTTGTCTCATGTAGTGAGAAGCCTGTAGAGTATAAGCCAGCTGAAGCTGTCGGTAACTCTGAGGTTTATTTCCCTACAGGTCAGGCCAACTACTTTAACCTTAAGGAGGTGAACGCAATCGAAGTAACCATCAGCCGTGCCGACAAGGAGGGTGCTATCAGCGTACCTGTTACAATGACAGCATCAAATCCTGCATTCACCGCACCTTCTAGCGTGTCATTCGCTGCCGGTCAGGCAAGCACTACTCTTACAGTATCTGTGGATATGTCACAGGTCAAGGAGGCTGTCGAGGAGACAGTTACCCTAAAGATCAGTGACCAGGTTACTCCTTATGGAGACGATACTTTCACTTTCACTGCTTCACTTCCTGTTTCATGGAATCTCCTTGGAAAGGGTACTTTCACCATGGATTGGTGGGGTGAGGAGCGTGTTGTAAACCTCTACTATCAGGATCTCGATGAATTCCCTGGAATGCGCTACTGCTACGTTGATAAGGGTTGGGGTCCAGACGCAGGCGACAATAACTACTATTTCTATTGGGACACAAAGACCAATGCTTGTTATGTTCCAATGCAGTATTCTGGCTACACCACATCTGCTGGTAAGGAGTGCTGGTACAGTGATGCCGCTTCGTTCTACAATGCTTACAACGCTTGGGGTATGGAATGCCCTAGCACAGAGTATTTCGAGTGGGCAAACAATTGGGACATAGCCAAGGGCTTCAATGCACCTCACTATGACGGAAACGGTGGTTTCTACCTTGGTGACTGGTTCTACATCGTAGATGGTGGTGTTCCTACTGGTAGCGGCTGGCAGTTTGGTGGAAACCAGGATGTGTTCGTCCTTGATGGATTCGTACGTACTGTAGATTACAATGATGAGAACCACTTTGGCCCGCTAAGGCTCTTTGGGATGGTACCGTTTCATCTATGGTATTCTCAAATGATGGTGTTGAGCCTCTTGACTTTGAGAGCACCCTTTATTACGATGCAGAGTATGAGCTTGATGAGGAGACTACTGAGATGGAGATCACTTACTATCTTAAGGACTACTTCGCTGAGGGTTATAACCTCGCATTCACTTCACAGGCTCCTGAACTCCTCGAGGAAGGTACCGCTATCACTGACGTAGAAAACGCGCAGTTCACAGGTATCCATATCTTCGGTTATCCAGTTTATGCAAATGTGAAGAAGGGTTCTGTATCTTGCCCTGCTGACTCAGACTTCCCTGTATTCAGCATTGTTCTCAGTGTCTACACTCAGGACGAAGAGGGTAACAAGGTTCACGATTTCGGTACTCTTACAGATGTATTCACTGCTGAGGCAGAGGCTAAGACCGGCTACACTATCAACGATATCTACGGTGGCTATTTCGCAGACTATCTCGGCGTTTGGGATTGCTTCAGCTTCGATCCAAGCGATGGTAAGCTTTACGAGTACAACATCCTCATCGAGGACGCGAAGGCAACAAACGCTGAGGGTAACCCACTTGTAGCTATCAAGAACCTTTCAGGTCTTTCTAAGTACTTCAATGATACAGTTTATGCACAGTTCTATGATTATTGCATCGAGGTTGCTCCTCAGGCAATCAATGGCCAGTACCAGGGTCAGGATCTCAGCCTCAAGACTGTAGATATCGCAGCTGGAAAGGTTTATTCAGTAGAGCAGGCATACATTCTTGGTGGTATCTGTAAGGATGGTGCACTTGCATTCGTTACTCCTTACTCAAATATCAACCTCAATGGTTTTGGTTGGTATGCAGGTGAGTCAGCACTTGCTTATGTTTACGATGTATATGCATTTGGCCCAGCAACAAGCTCTATGGCAAAGCAGCCTCTCTCAAAGAAGTACAATGCTAACCAGCTTTACATTGATGGTCTCAAGGCTGAGTCTTCATTCAATGCAGGTTCTATGACTCTCAGAAGACCTGGCGCAAAGGCTGTTCAGGCTTCTACCAAGAGAACTCTCCACCTTACTCCAGTAGTAAGAACAAAGAATTTCGAGGTTATTTCTCTCTAATTCTTCACTTAATAATTGAAAAAGGGGGCGACTTTAAGGTCGCTCCCTTTTTCTTTTGCGTAATATGAGTTATCTTTACAAGATGCAAATTTTTAACAAATATGAATAAACGATCATTTTTGGCTGCAGCACTTGCTTGCTCGCTCTTCGGAGCATGTCAGCGAGTAGATGTAGTAGAGCAGCCTGTAGAGATTGACAAGACTTCTGAGGATGTCGCAGACAGCCCAGCTACCATTTCAGGTACTGTAAATGTACAGTTTACCTCAGAGATGGCAGATCTTATCGCTGAGGTCCTTTCCGGAGACTCAGTACAGGGAGAGTCACTTACAAAAGCTATGGAAAACCCTAAGGCCGAAGCCCTTCGTGCAAGCATGGCAGAACTGGGTATCAAATCCATGTCCAGAATCTTCCCTGATGCAGGGGAGTGGGAGCCTAGACACCGTGCGGCCGGCCTTCATACTTGGTATCGCGTGACATATGATGACGCACTTCCACATACCAAGGCAGCAGCTTCGCTTCAGGAAATCCCTGGAGTGACAGAGGTAGAAATACCTCGCAAGGTTCAGAAGATGGCTACTGCCATTCCGTTCAACGATCCTTATCGCGGAGAGCAGTGGGGTTTGTATAATGATGGTTCCAAGTCAAAGTTCAAGAAGGGCATGGATATCAACGTAGTACCAGTATGGAATAACATAACTGCCGGTAGCTCTGAAGTCATCGTAGCTGTCGTGGATGGTGGTATCGACATGAGTCATCCAGATCTCAAGGGTGTAGTGATCCCTGCTGGTCCTGATGGTAGTAAGTCCTTTGTCTATAACTACGAAGGCTACGAAATCTCTGCAGACGGACATGGTACCCACGTGGGCGGCATCATTGGCGCGATTAATAACAATGGTGTCGGCGTCAGCTCTGTGGCTGGTGGTAACAATGGCAAGGGTGGTGTAAGGCTCCTTTCGTGCCAGATGTTCAAGGATAAACCAGGCTCAAACGAAACCTACAACGGAAATTCTGCTCAGGCTATCGTTTGGGGAGCAGATCATGGCGCTGTCATCAGTCAGAATAGCTGGGGATATGTTTATGAAACTGAGGCTCAGGCAAAGAACAGCAACATTTCTTCATCTGATAGGACTGCAGTCAACTACTTCATAAAGAACGCAGGAACAGATGCAGATGGAAACCAGGTAGGCCCTATGAAGGGTGGTGTGGTCATCTTCGCTGCTGGAAATGAAGCTTTCTGCATGGGTTGGCCTGCTGCTTATGAGCCTATCATTGCAGTCGGTGCCATTGGCCCTGACGGAAAGAGGACTACATACTCAAACTACGGACCTTGGGTGGATATCTGCGCACCTGGTGGAGAGGCTGACCGTTTCAATAACAATGCTTCTGCATACATCCTTAGTCTTTATCCAAACAATAGTATGGTCTATATGTGTGGAACTTCCCAGGCATGCCCTCACGTAAGTGGCGTGGCTGCCCTTCTGGTTTCACACTACGGTGGTCCAGGTTTCACAAACGAAAAACTCAAGAACATGCTCCTTCTCGGTGCGAACTATACAGCTCCTTCCAAGTCTGAGCAGGTCGGACCTATGCTCGATGCAATGGGTGCGTTCGGCATGGATAACCCTGTCCCTCCTACCATGGAGTCAGACCATAGCGGAGCCATCTCGCTCAAGTCCCATGAGAGCCTGACCATAAAGTATACTGTGACCCCAGTTCTCGCTGTCCCTGTGAAGTCTTCTGTTTCGTCTTCTTGCACTGCAGTGTCTTCGGAGGTCTCTGAGGATGGCCTTAACATTAAGCTCATCATCGATGCCCTCAATGCACATCCAGGCACATACACTGCTCTCGTAAGGGCTGAGCAGAGCGCAAACTGCTTCGTTGAGCAGACCGTAGAGTTCACTATCCTTCCAAACCACGCTCCTAAGGCTACCGGTGAGGTGCTGCCAAGCATCATTGTCGAGAACAAGAGCGAGAGAGTATCCATCGATATGTCTCAGTATGTGACCGATGAGGATGGCGAACCACTTAAGTATCAGATAGATGCATCGGATCCTGAGAAGATAGGTGTGACGATTTCGGATGATGTCGTTACTATCAGGCCAAATGCATATGGTGAGACGGTTTGCACCATTACAGCTCTTGATGCACGCGGCGAAGCGGTGAAGTTGAATGCATTCACATTCATGGCATTTGACAAGTCATCTCAGGATGGTTTCACTGCATATCCAAACCCAGTAGTGGATGTGCTCAGACTTCATACTGGTATGACCAGGGAGATGGACTTCAAGGTGCTCAGTTCAAATGGTGTGACCGTACTCAGTGGCACCGCAACTGGTAGCGTACTCGCTCCTGCAAAGCTCTCATTCAAGGACCTCGCTCCGGGACGCTACTCACTCGTAGTTTCTTACGAGGATGGAACCTTCACAAAAACCATCGTTAAAAAGTAATGACAATGAAAAAGATAACTACTTTCATCTCAGTTCTTCTGGCTAGCGCAGCGATCTGCTCTGCGCAGGATTCTGCCACTCCATCAGTGGCAATGGCATTTGCTGCCATTCCTTCAGATCCAGCAGCGTTGGCTATGGGTGGAAATACAGCGCTGGGCTCATCGATGGCATGGGGCGCAGCCTCAAATGTCTCAGCGGTTCCATATGCCGCTGATAAGTTCGCGCTCGAGGCGTCTTATCAGATGTGGCAGCCTTCATTATTGGCCGGTACAAGCAATGTAGCTGCAGGTACATCTGTAGTGCTGATGGACAAGCTTGGCATTTCTGCTGCCTTCGCAATGGACATGGCCAAGCCATACGACATTATCAATGCCAATGGTAGCAAGATAGGTCAGTTCACTCCGTCAGATATGATGCTGTCGTTTGGTGCCAGCTATCTATGTGCTGACTTCCTTTCTGTGGGATTGGGCGCTCATTATATGAGAAGTGCCCTTGCCGCAGACTATGCTCCTACTGCATTTGGAGTGGATGTGCTCGCTACAGCGAAGATCTCATCCCTCAATGCTGTCTTTGGCGTGAAATCTCTTGGCACCAAGGTGGATGGCTTCAACACTCCTGGAAGCATCGTTGCGGCAGTGGGTTACCATTCTACTTTCGCTGAGGACCATGCAGTGAAGGCAGATGCGCAGCTTGATTATTTCCTTGCCGGTGGCATGAACGTGGCACTTGGTGGAGAGTATACCTATGCAGGTCTTGTCAGCGCAAGGGCTGGATATAACCTTGGCGTGAAGGGAGTCCTTCCTTCATTTGCTTCAGTCGGTCTCGGCGTAAAGGTTTTCGGAGTTTCTCTTAATGCGGCTTATCTGCTTGGGTCAGAGGCTCTCGCAAACACTCTTACATTCGGGTTGGGCTACTCATTTTAGCTGCCGCGTTTGAACTTTTGGCTGGCAGGTGTACGCCTCGCGCCACCCGCATCCAGATTCCTCAGGAGGTTTATAGATATAGAATAATTATAGTTATGAAAAAGTTAATGGCATCAGCATTTGCTGTGCTCACAATCATCACTTCGTGTACGATGGAGAATCCACTTCTGACAGAATCCAAGCTCCCTTACGGAGCGCCTCAGTTCGACAAGATCAAGAACGAGCATTATCTTCCTGCATTTGAGCAGGGCATCAAGGAGGGAAAGGCCGAGATCGACGCCATCGTGGCGAATGAGGAGGCTCCTACCTTCGAGAACACCATCGTGGCGCTCGAGCAGAGCGGAAGGCTCCTTGACCATGTAGGAAACATCTTCTACAACCTCATGGAGGCTGATACAGACGATGAGATGCAGGAGATTGCCGAGAAGGTGGCTCCTATGATGACGGAGTATTCCATGTATGTGAGCCTGAATGAGAAGCTCTTCGAGCGCGTGAAGGCCGTATACGAGCAGAGGGAGGCCCTCAGCCTTGAGCAGGACCAGAAGACCCTTCTGGAGAAGACCTACAAGTCATTCTCGAGAAACGGTGCGAACCTTTCTGCTGAGGACAAGGAGACCTACACAAAATACAGCGAGGAGCTCTCGCTGCTGACTCTCCAGTACAGCAAGAACGTGCTTGCTTCGACCAATGCATTCACATTGAACCTCACCTCCGAGGAGGAACTTGCAGGTCTGCCACAGTTCGTCATCGACGGCGCCGCTGCAGCTGCACAGGAGAAAGGCGTGGAAGGCTGGGTCTTTGACCTCTCATACCCTTCTTACGGCCCATTCATGAAGTACAGCACCCGCAGGGACCTTCGCAAGCAGATGTACATCGCGTATAACACGAAGGCTGTGGGTGGCGATACTGATAACCTCGACATCGTGAAGAAGATCGTGGACCTGCGCATCAAGATAGCGAACATCCTGGGCTATGCCACTTATGCGGACTATGCCATCGAGGAACGCATGGCGAAGACTTCCGAGAGGGTAGAGGCCTTCCTCGGTGAACTTCTGGAGCCATCGCTCGGACCTGCGAAGCAGGAAGTGGCTGATATCTATGAGTTTGCGAAGGCCAATGGTTTCGATGACTCTGCCATCCAGCCTTGGGACTTCAGCTTCTGGAGCGAGAAGTACAAGGACGAGAAATATGCATTCAACGATGAGCAGCTCAAGCCTTATTTCCAGCTTGAGAGCTGCATCGACGCGGTGTTTGGCCTTGCGACCAGGCTCTACGGCATTCAGTTCGAGGAGCGCAAGGACATCCCTGGCTATCACAAGGATGTGAAGGTCTATGACGTGAAGGATGTAGACGGCAGCCACCTCGCGCTGTTCTATGCCGACTTCTTCCCACGCGCGAGCAAGCGAGGTGGCGCCTGGATGACCGAGTTCCGTGGCCAGAGCATCGTGGATGGCGAGGAGCTTCGCCCATTCATCAGCATTGTCACAAACTTCACCAAGCCTACAGGCAGCGCGCCTTCGCTGCTCACCCATGATGAGCTCACGACCTTCCTCCATGAGTTCGGTCATTCGCTCCATGGCATGCTCGCTCAGGGCCGCTACGGCTCCCTCACCGGCACCAGCGTGTCGCGCGACTTCGTCGAGCTCCCTTCGCAGATCATGGAGAACTGGGCCTTCGAGCCTGAGTACCTGAATGGCTTCGCCAAGCATTATGAGACAGGCGAGCCTCTGCCACAGGAGTATATCGAGAAGATCGTAGCCGCAAAGAACTACCTTGCAGCATACTCTCAGGTACGTCAGCTCGATTTCGGTATCCTTGATATGGCTTGGCATACTCTCACCGCTGTCCCTGCAGAGGACACCAAGACCTTCGAGAAGAAGGTCCTCTCTGCATCTGCAGTCATGCCAGCGGTAGCAGAGACCTGTATCTCTACATCGTTCAGCCACATCTTTGCCGGTGGTTATTCAGCCGGTTACTACTCATACAAGTGGGCAGAGGTGCTCGAGGCAGACGCATTCAGCCTCTTCAAGGAGAAGGGTATCTTCAACACAGAGGTGTCACACTCATTCCGCGAGAACATCCTCTCGAAGGGAAGCTCTGAGGATGAGAGCGTGATCTATCGTCGCTTCCGCGGCCACGATCCAGAGACCAAGGCTCTCCTCGATAAGCTTGGAATCACTAATTCAAAGTAAGTTAGACCACATAAACACTAAGACCATGACTAAGTATATCCTTGCCCTTGACCAGGGCACAAGCAGTTCGCGCGCCATCGTGTTTGATCACGATGGAAACGCGGTGTCAGTCAGCCAGAAGGAGTTCACCCAGTATTTCCCTAAGCCAGGCTGGGTGGAGCACGACCCTAAGGAGATCTGGGCTTCCGAGAAGGAAGTGATGCTCGAGGCCGTGCGCCGTGCAGCGTTCAAGGACGCTCAGGACGGCAAGGTGGATGGCGTGGAGATCGCTGGTATCGGTATCACGAACCAGCGCGAGACCACCATCGTCTGGGACGCTGCCACCGGTGAGCCTGTGTACAATGCTATCGTATGGCAGGACCGTCGTACTGGCGAGTACTGCGACAGCCTCAAGGCTCAGGGCCTTACAGATATGATACGCCGTAAGACAGGCCTTATCATTGATGCATATTTCAGCGGCACCAAGGTGCGCTGGATACTCGAGAATGTGCCAGGTGCACGCGAGAAGGCCGAGAGGGGAGATCTCCGCTTCGGTACGGTCGACAGCTGGCTCATCTGGAACCTCACAGGCGGCAAGGTGCATGTGACCGACGTGACGAACGCCAGCCGCACCATGCTCTACAACATCCACACCCTCAAGTGGGATGAGGAGCTCCTTAAGCTCCTGGGTATTCCTATGTCAATGATGCCGTCTGTCCGTTCATGCAGCGAGGTGTACGGCACGACCACCCTGCTGGGTGGCGAAGTGCCTATCGCAGGAGCTGCAGGAGACCAGCAGTCAGCGCTTTTCGGCCAGATGTGTACAGAGCCAGGTGCAGTGAAGAACACCTACGGCACCGGATGCTTCCTCCTCATGAACACCGGAGCACAGCCTATCCTTTCAGAGAACAGTCTTCTCACCACCATCGCATGGCAGATAGGGGAGAAGGTGACATACGCCCTCGAAGGCAGCATCTTCGTAGCCGGCAGCGTAGTGCAGTGGCTCCGCGATGGCCTCGGCATCATCAAGTCATCAAGCGAGGTGGAAGCGCTTGCAAGTCAGGTTCCTGACAATGGTGGCGTCTACTTCGTCCCTGCTCTTACCGGCCTCGGAGCCCCTTACTGGGATCCTTATGCGAAGGGCACCATTGTCGGCCTCACACGTGGCTCCAAGGCCGCTCACATCGCTCGCGCGGCTCTCGAGGGCATTGCCTTCCAGACCATGGATATCGTGAACGCGATGGAGCGCGACGCAGGTGTGCCACTCGGCGAGCTCAAGGTAGATGGCGGCGCATCGAGAAACAATCTCATGATGCAGTTCCAGGCAGATATCCTCGGCACTGACGTCATCCGCCCTCAGGTTACAGAGACCACCGCCCTCGGCGCTGCTTACCTCGCCGGACTCGCAGTGGGATACTGGAGCGGCCTCGACGAGGTTAAGAGCCAGTGGCAGGTGGAGCGAAAGTTCGCGCCTCAGGCAGACAAGGCTACTGTAGCCGCAGCCAAGGAAGGCTGGGCTGACGCCATCAAGAGAACATTGACACGATAAACATTAAGCTATATGACCAATTATGTACTTGAGTTCCTCGGAACTCTCATCCTCATTCTTCTCGGAGACGGTGTTTGCGCCGCCACTTCACTCAACAAGTCCAAGGCTCAGGGAGCCGGCTGGGTAGTAGTTGCCTTCGGCTGGGGTCTCGCCGTTATGTGCGGTGTGTTTGTAGCAGCTCCTGCCGGAGCGCACCTGAACCCTGCAGTCAGCCTCGCATGCGCCCTCAACGGCACCCTCGCATGGGTAGATTTCGCAGGTTACGTCATCGCCCAGATGCTTGGCGCGATCTGTGGTGCGTGCCTCGTATATGCATTCTACAAGGATCATTATGATGCCACTCCAGATGGAGATACCAAGCTCGGCACTTTCTGTACAGCTCCTGCCATCAGAAACAGCTGGAGAAATGTATTCTGCGAGTTTGTCGCTACCTGGCTTCTCGTGTTCTGTGTCCTTGCTTTCGGTGAAGGCTTCAACACTCCTGGTGTCGCTGCCGGCCATCTCGGAGCATTCCCTGTGACCTTCCTCATCGTGGCTATCGGTATGTCGCTTGGTGGAGCTACAGGCTATGCCATCAACCCTGCCCGTGACCTTGGCCCACGCATCGCTCACGCTATTCTCCCTATCAAGGCCAAGCGTGACAGCGACTGGGGCTACAGCTGGGTCCCAGTAGTCGGCCCACTCGCCGGCGCAGCCTTCGCTACCCTCACCTACATGCTTGTATTCTAGACAGTCTAGAAACAAATTGATTCTGAATATCCCCGCTTTGGCATTTTTTACGTCAAGGCGGGGATGTTTGACATTGAGATAGAACTTGACAACGGCAAGGTGCTGAACGCAAGCACATTTCCCGTAACCTTTATCTAATTGGTAGTTTCGAAACTTTTGAGTAAATTAGAGGCTTAATCCGAATTTAACATGTATAAGATTGTCTCTAAAGAAATGCTGACACCTACTATCTGCAAGATGGAGGTGGAGGCTCCTCGTCTGGCTGCCGCAGCACTCCCAGGTCAGTTCCTGATTGTGCGCGCCGACGAGAAGGGAGAGCGCGTGCCTCTTACCATCAGCGACTATGACGCTGCGAAGGGCACCGTGACCATTGTTACTCAGAAGATTGGCGCATCAAGCGCAGACATCATATCTTACGAGCCAGGTGAAGCTTTCGCTGACGTCGTCGGCCCTCTCGGCATCGCATCGGAGTTTACTGAGATGCCGGCCGATCAGCTTGCACAGCAGCGCTATGTCTTCATCGCAGGTGGCGTGGGTACCGCTCCAGTCTATCCTCAGGCGAAGTGGCTGCATGAGCATGGCGTCGCAGTGGACGTCATCATTGGCGCGAAGACCAAGGACCTGCTCATCTATGTGGACCAGATGAGGGAGGCTTGCGATAACCTCTATATCTGCACCGACGACGGCTCGGAGGGCTTCCATGGCCTTGTCACAGCGCTTCTGGAGAAGCTCGTGGCGGAGGGCAAGGAGTACACCCAGGCCGTGGCCATTGGTCCAATGATCATGATGAAGTTTGCCACCCTCACAGCGAAGAAGCTCCAGCTGCCTATCATCGTCAGCCTTAACACCCTCATGGTGGACGGCACCGGCATGTGCGGCGCCTGCCGCGTGACCGTGGGCGGAAAGACCCGCTTCGCGTGCGTCGAGGGCCCAGAGTTCGACGGCTATGAGGTGGATTTCGACGAGGCTATGCGTCGCCAGAGGCAGTATGTCGCAGAGGAGACGGAAGCTCGTGAGAATCATGTATGTAGAATCGGTAGAGGAAAGTAAGCTATGGCAAACAAGATAGGAAGAGTACCTGTAAGAGAGCAGGATCCCAAGGTAAGGGCAACAAACTTCGAGGAAGTTTGCTATGGTTATGACGCGCAGGAGGCTCAGCTCGAGGCTTCTCGCTGTCTGCATTGTAAGAATCCGCGCTGCGTGGCTGCGTGTCCTGTGAGCGTGAAGATCCCAGAGTTCATCGCGCTGGTGAAGGATGGCGATTTCGCCGGAGCGGCAGCGAAGATAGCCGAGGATTCATCACTTCCAGCAGTGTGCGGACGTGTCTGTCCACAGGAGACCCAGTGCGAGGGTAGCTGCATCCTCGGCGTCAAGGGCGAGAGCGTGGCCATCGGCAAGCTTGAGCGTTTCGTCGCAGACTGGAAGAGGGAGAACAAGAGCGCTTCTGCGCCTGCATTTGTTTCCAATGGTCACAAGGTGGCCATCGTGGGCTCAGGCCCAGCAGGCCTCGCCTGCGCCTCTGACCTCGCGAAGCTTGGCTACGAGGTGACAGTCTTCGAGGCTCTTCACAAGGCAGGTGGCGTGCTTGAGTACGGTATCCCAGAGTTCCGTCTCCCGAAGGAGAAGGTCGTAGCTTCAGAGATAGCATCTGTGAAGGAGCTGGGAGTGAAGTTCGAGACAAACGTGATCATCGGAAGGACCGTCACCATCGACCAGCTTATGGACCGAGAGGGCTTCGAGGCCGTGTTCGTGGGCACAGGAGCAGGACTTCCTCGTTTCATGGGCATCCCAGGAGAAAACTTCAATGGTGTATTCTCTGCCAATGAATTCCTCACCAGAAATAACCTCATGAAGGCATATCGTCCAGACTACCTTACCCCTATCCACGCAGGCAAGAAAGTGTGCGTAGTAGGAGGCGGAAATGTAGCGATGGACGCAGCGCGCACAGCCCTCAGGCTTGGCGCAGAGGTGACCATTGTATATCGTCGTACGGAAGTGGAGCTCCCTGCCCGCAAGGAGGAGGTTCATCATGCGAAGGAGGAGGGCATAGAGTTCGCAATGCTTACGAATCCAGTGGAGATCCTAGGTGACGACAAGGGCTGGGTTCGCGCCATCAAGTGCATCCGTATGGAGCTCGGCGAGCCAGACGCCAGCGGCCGTCGCTCTCCAGTCGAGATCCCAGGCTCCGAGTTCGAGATCGAGACTGAGACCGTCATCATGGCTCTCGGCACCTCGCCGAACCCGCTCATCGCGAAGACCACCGCAGGCCTAGAGACCAGCCGCCGCGGCTGTCTCGTAGCCGACGAGGCCGGCGCTACCACCCGCCCAGGCATCTTCGCCGGCGGTGACGCCGTCTCCGGCGCCGCGACCGTCATCCTCGCCATGGGCGCCGGCCGCCGTGCCGCCGCCGCCATCGACGCCTACCTCCAGTCGAAATAGCCCGCCCCGCCGTGCCGGCCTAAGATACAGCAGCGGTGCAAGGACTCCCTCCCTGCACCGCCGCTTTTTTATCCCGCACCGCGAGGTGCCCCCTGAATGGGCGCTAGCCCAGGAAGAAGAGGGCGACGCCGGCCATCGTGATGGCGATGCCGACGATGTCCTTGGCTGTGATCTTCTGCTTGTAGAGGATGGCGTATGGCCAGATGATGAGGACAGGCGTGAGCGCCATGAGGGTCGAGGCTATGCCGGCCTCGGCGTATTGAACGGCCATGAGCGATAGCGAAACGCCCACGAATGGGCCGAAGATGGTGGCGAGGAGCGTGTAGGTGATGCCCTTGGCATCTCGGATCGCGTGCTGGCATTCTTCCTTCGAGCTGTACATCTTAAGCAGGAAGAGGAAGCCGACGCCTCCGGCTATGACCCTGATCATGGTGGACGCGAACGGCATCATTGCCCCCATGAGAGCCGGCGCATCGGAAGGGACGCACGCCTCGTACGCCTGCAGTCCAAGCTTGCTGAGGACAAGTCCTCCACCTTGGCCTATGCCGGCGCCTATGCCCAGCAGGATGCCCTTGAATGGCAGTTTCAGCGAGATCTTCTCGCCCTCGCCGCGCCCCAGGATGGACAGGCCGATACCCGAGAGGGTCACAAACATCGCTATCCATGCTATCCACGACATCCTTTCGCCGAGGAAAATCATTCCAAGTATGGCTGCCACCAGCGGCGCGATGGTCATGAAAAGCTGCCCGAAGCGTGCGCCAATGAGCACGTAAGCATTGAAAAGGCAGAAGTCGCCGAATACGAAACCTACGACACCAGAGAGCGCGAGCAGCAGCCAGGTCTTTCCGTCTGCGTAGCGAGGATATGGGGTGCCGATGGTGACCCAAAGCAGTATGGCGAGCAGCACGAAAGAGAACAGCATCCTCAGCACATTCAGCGGCTGGGCGCCAATCCTTCTGCTTGCTTCATTTCCGAAAAGTGCCGTGATGGTCCAAGACACAGCCACGGTCAGTGATAGTATTTCTCCTAGGTGTTCCATTTCAGCCGACAAAGATAGAAAAAGAGTTCGGAATACTATCCGAACTCTTTATACCAATTATGGCGTTTCCCGAATTCTATTATTCCGGAGATACCAGAGAATGGCGTTCCCGATTATACGATGCCGGAGAAGCCAAGGAATGCCATCGCCATGATGCTGACAGTGATCAGGGCGATAGGGAGACCCTTGAATGACTTAGGGACATCGTTCATGGCAAGGTGCTCGCGGAGACCTGCGAAGAGGATCATGGCGAGACCGTAACCGATGGAGGTGGCGATGGCGTATACCACTGCCTGGCCGAGGTTAAGCATGTGTGATGCGTCGCCGAAGGTGAACTCCTTGGTCACAACTGTGATGGCTACACCGAGAACGGCGCAGTTTGTGGTGATGAGCGGAAGGAAGATACCGAGAGCCTGGTAGAGGCTAGGGCTGATCTTCTTCAGCACGATCTCCACCATCTGCACGAGGGCAGCGATCACGAGGATGAACGCGATGGTCTGGAGGTACTCAAGCTCGAATGGTACGAGCAGGTACTTGTTCAGAAGGTAAGTCACTACAGTGGCGAGGGTGATGACGAAGCATACTGCTCCTGACATACCGGTCGCTGTGGAGAGCTTGTTCGAAACGCCCAGGAAAGGACAGATGCCGAGGAACTGGGCGAGCAGGATATTGTTGACGAATATCGCTGAGACGATGATGATGATATACTCCATAGGACTTAGTTCTTTTTAGCGAATTTGTTGAACAGAACCATCAGATAGCCAAGTACCATGAATGCACCTGGAGCCATCACGAAGGCGAGGATACCGTCGCCTGGGATGAACTTCCATCCGAAGATGGAGCCGCTTCCGAGGATCTCACGCACGATGCCGATCACTGTGAGTGAAAGGGTGAATCCCAGACCGATGCCGATGCCGTCGAGGGCAGAGTCACCGACTGTGTTCTTGTTCGCGAATGCCTCTGCGCGACCGAGGACGATACAGTTCACCACGATGAGCGGGATGAACAGACCGAGGGTCTGGTATACTGAAGGCAGGTATGCCTGCAGAAGAAGCTGAAGCACGGTCACGAATGTGGCAATGACTACGATGTATACAGGGATGTGTACCTTGTCCGGAACCATAGGTGAGATGAGTGAGATCACGATGTTTGACAGGACGAGCACAAAGAGTGTGGCAAGACCCATCTCGAGACCGTTCATCGCAGATGTGGTGGTGGCAAGTGTAGGACACATACCGAGGACAAGTACGAAGGTTGGGTTGTTCTTGACGAACCCATCAGTGATAAGTGAAAACTTGCTCATACTTTATTCCTCCTGCTTGTTAAGTGACTTTACGAAATTCACAGCCTGCTCTACAGCTACTGTGTAGGCACGAGAGGTGATGGTGGAAGCTGTGATGGCATCCACGTCGCCGCCGTCCTTCTTCACCTTCAGCACCTTCTCTGGACCGAAGTTCTTCCACTGGTTCATGAAGCCCTCGTCAGAGGTACACTTCGCACCAAGTCCTGGAGTCTCAGAGTGCGCGAGCACTGAAGTGTTATATACTGTGCCGTCAGGGAGCACACCCACCATCACGGTGAGAGGGCCGCCGAAACCGATGGTCGTGCTCTTTACTGCGTATGCGAGCACTGTGGTGTCGGCTGACGAAACATAATACTCATCGATACCCTCTGCAGACTGAGCGTCGGAGAGGTTTCCTCCCTCAGGAAGCACCTTAGCGATAGACTCTACGAGAGCCTTCTTCGCTGCTTCCTTGATAGGGTTTGTGGTAAGTGCGTTGACACCGCCCAGGATGGCTGCGCAGACGAGGCAGACACCTGTAAGGCAGAGCACCATGTTTTTCAAAGATGATTTTGCTGCCATAGTCTATGCCCTCCCGTATTTTTTCTGATGGAACCACTTGTTGAGGAGTGGAACTGTCATGTTCATGATGAGGATAGCGAAGGAAACTCCTTCTGGGTATGCACCGAAGTAGCGGATGAGCATGGCGATAAGACCGATGCCTACACCGAAGATGATGCCACCCTTGGCACTCATAGGTGAGGTGACGTAGTCTGTCGCCATGAAGCAGCTACCGAGTATCATACCACCGGTGAGGAGGTTGAAGATAGGGTCGGTGAACTGTGCTGGGTCGATGAGCCACATGATGCCTGAGAATACGATGACGGTACCCCAGATAGAGAATGTGATGTGTGGCTTGATGACCCTGCGGCAGAGCAGGTATACGAAACCGGCGAGGAGCGCGAGGGCAGAGATCTCACCTGCTGAACCACCGAGGTTCGCGAAGAGCATCTGGCTGTATGAATAGCCATGCTCTGCCATGAGATCCTGGACTGTAGAGCCCTGCATGAGGCCTTCCTTGATCACGCCAAGAGGTGTGGCACCTGTGGTGGCGTCAAGTCCCCAGAGACCCTTAGGAGCCTCCCAATGGGTCATATAGGTAGGGAATGAGAGGAGAAGGAACACGCGGCCGACGAGGGCTGGGTTGAATGGATTCTGTCCAATGCCTCCGAATGTCATCTTAGCCACGCCGATAGCGACAATGGCGCCGATGAGTACGACCCACCAAGGAGTGGTGGCAGGGAGGTTCATTGCAAGCAGCACACCTGTGACGATGGCTGAGTGGTCTGCGATGGTGCAAGGCTTCTTCAGAAGCCACTTGGTGATGGCCCACTCGAGGAGTACGCATGATGCAATGCTCACGGCGAGTACCATCAGCTCACCCCATCCGTAGAAGATGACGGAGACGATCACCGCTGGCAGGAGTGCCAGGAGCACGTCGATCATCAGCGACTTGGTAGACGCTGGTGCGTGTACGTGTGGTGAAGGTGAAACCAGATATTTACTCATAATTGTACTATTTTGCTTCGTTTGACTTAGCGGCCTCAGCTGCAGCCTTTGCGGCAGCGGCGCGAGCCCTGATGATACCGAGAACCTGTCCCTTGGCCATGTTGATGCGGTCGAGGAGTGCTATGTTTGCAGGGCAGCTGAACTGGCAGCTTCCGCAAGAGATACAGTCCTGGACAGCATTGGCTTCAAGCTGCTCCATGTCGCCAGCCTTTGCGAGGCGGTTCAGCAGGAATGGCTCGAGACCCATTGGACATGCGTCTGCGCAGCGACCGCAGCGGATGCAGGCACTTGCTTCAGCGCGCTTGGTGGCCTTCGCTGAGAGATAGAGGATCGATGATGAACCCTTCACTGTGCAGGCGTCGAGGTTTGCTATGGCCTTACCCATCATAGGGCCACCGCTGATGAGCTTTGCTGCACCCTCTGGGATGCCGCCGGCGTATTCTGCGATGTATGAGAGAGGCATACCGATGCGGAAGAGGTAGTTGTGGAGATTCTCCTTCGCCACGCAGTCACCTGTGATGGTCAATGTGTTTGTGATAAGCGGCTTGTTCTTCTGTACAGCCTCATACACTGCGAGTGCTGTGGCTACATTCTGAACTACTGCGCCCACGCTGATAGGGAGGCCGCCTGATTTCACCTGACGCTTCATGACTGCGTCGATGAGCTGCTTCTCACCACCCTGAGGGTACTTCTTCTTGAGGGTCATCACGTCGATGTCCTGGTAGCCGAGCACCACTACAGCCTCCTCCACAGCCTTGATGGCTGCTGGCTTGTTCTCCTCGATACCGATGACGCACTTGCACTCAGGGCCGAGGATGTTCTTCATGATGGCTGCGCCAATGACGATCTCCTTGGTCCTCTCGAGGAGGATGCGGTAGTCACTGGTGAGGTAAGGCTCGCACTCCGCTCCGTTCAGGATGAGGCACTCAGGCTTCGCATTTGGACCTGGGTTCAGCTTCACGTGGGTAGGGAAGGTCGCGCCACCCAGACCTACTACGCCGCAGGCCTTGATGCGCTCCAGTGCCACCTCACGCTCTGGGAGCTTGGTGATGAGGGTGTCGCTGAGGTCTACGCCCTCAACCCACTCGTCACCTTCCACTGCGATCTCCACATGTGTCATGAGGTTTCCGGAGATGTCCTTGCGTGGTGCAATGGACTTGACCGTACCCGACACTGAAGAGTGTACGAATGCAGAGATGAATCCACCTGGTTCTGCGATAACCTGGCCCACCTTCACCTTGTCGCCGACTGCCACGATAGGCTTCGCAGGCGCACCGAGGTGCTGAGCCATTGAGATATAGACTGTCTGCGGAAGAGGGAGGACCTCAATCGCGCAGTCGCGGGCGATCTTTGCATCATCTGGATGCACACCGCCTATTGAAAATGTTCTCTTAGCCATTGTTCTCCTCCTTCTTTACAGGTTCTGCTTCCTTCGCTGCGGCTTCGGCAGCTGCTGCCTTTGCGGCCTCCGCTGCTTCCTTCGCCTTTCTGTTACGCTCAGCGATGCGTGCCTTGATGCCTTCCTTGTCGAGAGGCTTAGGGAAGTTCACGCCGTGGATGGCCCCTGTAGGACACATGGCCTCGCACTCGCGGCAGAGCTTACACTTGGTGTAGTCGATGTAGGCTACATTGTCAGTCACTGTGATGGCCTCATGTGTACAGGTCTTTGCACAGATGCCGCAGCCTATGCAGGCTGCTGCGCAGGCCTTCTTCGCTGCAGGACCCTTGTCCTTATTCATACAAGAGACATAGACCCTCATGCTGCGAGGACCCTTGTTCCTGAGCTCGATGACGTGCTTAGGACATGCCTTTGAGCATGCACCGCAGGCGGTACACTTGGACTCGTCCACTACTGGAAGACCAGTCTCAGGGTCCATGGTGATGCCACCGAACTGGCAGGCCTCCACGCAGTCTCCGCAGCCCAGACAGCCGTAGGCACAGCCTGTGTCGCCGGCGTAGAGGGCGGCCTTCACCTTGCATGAAGCAAGTCCGTCATAATCATTTGTCTTAGGACGCTTGTCGCAAGAGCCGCTGCAGCGTACTACAGCGACCATCGGAGCCTTTTCCTTGACTTCGTAACCGAGGATAGAAGCGACTTTCTTCATCACTTCGTTACCTCCGACCGGGCAATAATTGTTATCGAGGTTCGGTGCCTTCACGGCGGCGTCAGCGAAAGCGCGACAGCCTGCGAAACCACAGCCTCCACAGTTTGCACCCGGCATCACCTTCTCTACCTCATCGATGCGTGGGTCTTCCTCTACCTTGAATTTCTTCGCGATGAAGAAGAGGACAAGAGCCAGCACCAGACCGAGGCCTGCGAGAATTAAGATTGTCCAGATAATTGATTGTGTCATTATGTAGGTATTTATTTGATTTCAAATGTGTAGCTCTTCGCGAGCTTGTCTCGCATGAGCCATACCAAAAAGTAATACAGTGCGCCTGCGCCTATGCCCGCGAGCCCGCAGATGAGCTCGTCCACGCCCAGTCCCAGAAGGACCATGAGGACAGCCACGAAGACTACCAGGGGGCCTATGTAGGCAATGAGCACGGCTTTCTCGCCCATGGACTGCTTCATCGCCACGGTCACTTCCTGACCTGGCTCGAAGCCCTCCCTATAGGCGGTCTCGACTATTTTCTTCTTTGCCTCAGACATGCCACAGAGGGCAGATGCGTGACACGATGCACAGGCTGACTCTGAGATGATCTCGACCTGGATGCACTCTGGTGTCACTGAAATGACCTTTCCCTTATGTGTGATCTGTCCTTTCATCAGAATTCGCCTGAGTCTGTGAATCCACCGCTGCCTGCACCTCCGGCGAACGGCTCGTCGTAGGAGTTCATGCTGGACTCATAAGTCTGTGCTGCCTGTATGTCGAAGTCCTCTGTGAGCTCGGTGAACCTGATCTGGTCGCCGCGGAATCTCATGTCGATATCTGCAGTCTCACCATTTCTGTGCTTCGCGATGACGATCTGGGTCTTCTCTCTGTCCTCTACGTTTTCGGACATGCCGACGTAGTCTGGACGGTGGATGAAGATGACCATATCGGCATCCTGCTCGATGGAACCCGACTCACGGAGGTCACTCAGCTGAGGCTTTCCTGTGCCTCCTGTACGGGTGACGGCCTGACGTGAGAGCTGGGAGAGTGAGATGATAGGGACGTTCAGTTCCTTGGCTGTGGCCTTCAGGGTTCTCGAGATGGCGGCAACTTCCTGCTCACGCATGCCTCGAAGCTCTGCAGGACCCTGCATGAGCTGGAGGTAGTCCACGAAGACGAGTCTCACACCCTTGTTCTTCACGAGGGTCTTGAGCTTCGTGCGGAACTCCATGATAGGGATACCAGGGGTGTCGTCTATGTAGAGAGGGGCTTTCGCCAGATTCTTGAGCTTGTACTCAAGCTGCTGCCACTCAAATGGTTCAAGCTTGACTCCACCCTTGATCTTGTCGGCAGGGAGACCTGACTCCGATGTCATCATACGCTTTACCAGCTGTATGGCTGACATCTCGAGGGAGAAGAATGCCACAGGGATGTGATGGTCGACAGCCGCGTTTCTCGCGAGGTTCAGCGAGAATGCTGTCTTACCGACAGAAGGACGCGCTGCAAGGATGATGAGGTCAGATGGCTGCCATCCGCCTGTGATCCTGTCGAGGGTAGGGAAACCTGATGGCACGCCCGTCGCTCCTTCCTTCGTCTGGAGCTCCTCGAGCTCATCCATCGCGGTGTTTATGATGGAACCGATGTCCTGGACTTCCTTCTTGACGCTGTTCTTGATGGCGTCGTATACCTTCGACTGTGCGTGGTCGATGAGGTCCTCTACCTTTACCGACTCGTCGAATGCGTCCTTGAGGATCTCGTGAGATGCTGTGATGAGGTCGCGCTGTATGGTCTTCTGCTTGAGGATCTTCACGTAGAACTCCATATGGGCAGCGGAACCTACCTTCTGGGAGAGGTCGGTGAGGTACACCGGTCCTCCTACAGCCTCAAGGTTTCCTTTTTCCCTAAGCTTGGCGGTCACTGTGACATAGTCCACGGATGTGTGCTCTGTCACGAGGCTCGAGATAGCCTCGAAGACCATCCTGTTCTTTATGCCATAGAAGCACGAAGCGGTGAGTTCCTCCATCGCTTGGTCTACACATGCTGGCTCTATGAGCATCGCTCCGAGGACTGCCTCTTCGACGTCAAGAGCCTGAGGTGGTTTGTTTCCCATCTCAAGCCCTATAGTGTCCAAGTTAACAGCCTGCTCCTTCCTCTTGCGAGGTCTTGTGACGGTGTCAGGCATATTCCTGTATTTGGCTAGTCTTTATTTGTGCCCTCGAAATCAGGGTTCACAATGATTCTACCACAGTGCTCGCAGATGATGAGCTTCTTGTTTGAAGCGACGTCGATGAGGCGCTGAGGAGTGATGGTGTTAAAGCAGCCACCGCAAGAATCGTTGTTGTAGATAGAAACGACAGCGAGGTGGTTGTTCACACTGGCGCGGATACGCTCGTAAGCACTCATGGTACGAGGGTCGATCTTCGCTGCGCAAGCCTCTCTCTTCGCGCGGAGACGCTGCTCCTCAGTCGCGGTAGACTCTACGATGGTAGCGAGCTCTTCCTTCTTCGCCTTGAGGTCGTCGCTGAGGATGCTGATCTGATCCTTGGTGGCCTCGATGCTCTCCTTCTTCTTGAGGATGGCGCTCTTTGTGTCGTTTATGTTCTTCTCAGAGATCTGTCTGAGGTAGCCCTGGTTCTCGATCTCCTTGTTGATGGAGTCGAACTCACGGCTGTTTGTTATGTTCTCGAGCTGAGTCTTGTACTTGAGGATCTCCTCGTCGAGCTCCACGATATCCTGCTTGTATGCAGCGATGTTCTTGTTGAATGTCTCGATGATCTCGGTGTCCTGAGCGACCTTCGCCTTGAGAGCCTCGAGCTCGGCCTCGAGAGCCTCTACCTCTGCAGGGAGCTCACCACGCATCTGGAGGATCTCGTCGATGTCGGTGTCTGCCATCTGGAGCTCATAGAGGGTCTTGAGCTTCTCTTCTACGCTGAGGTCTGAATCCGCGAATGTCTTCGCGAGGGACATGAAGGTTTCCTTCTGGTCGATAGGAGTCTCAACTTTCTTAGTTTTCTTTGTAGCCATATCTGTTTTTTGAATGTTATATTCATTGAAAAAAATTATAAGCGTGCAAAGATACTAAAAAATGGGCTAAAAAGGAAAAGAAATTTACAGCAGTTTCTTTACCTCTTCGAGCTGCTCCCTGATGTCCTTCAGAGAGTCTATCACCTTGGTCTGTCTGTCCACGGATTTCTTGTCTCCCTTGAGGGCTTTCGCCACGCCGTCCAGGGTCATTCCCTTCGTGTTCACGAGGAAATGGATCTGCTTGATGAGCTCGATGTCTTCCTTGGTGTATCTGCGGTCTCCGCGTGATGACCTGCGCACCTTGAGGAAGCTGCTGAATTCATTGGACCAGTAACGGACGAGTGAGGCGTTCTCTCCGATCATCTCGGCAACCTCTCCGATAGTGTAGTATAATTTATCCATAATAAACTGTTAATCAAGTGATTGACCTGTGTTTGTAGCCATGTACAGGAAGCTCGCGTACTGGTCTGGACTCAGGGATGAGAAGAAGTAGTGGACAGGGTCCACGGTCACGGTGTCGCGGGCTATCTCGTAGTGCAGATGAGGCGCGAAAGCATTGCCCGAAAGGCCCACTGTGCCTACCTTGGCTCCGCCCTTCACGCGCTGCCCCTTGGAAACCGAGATCTCTCCCAGATGCGCATAGCGCGTCCTGTATCCGCCCTCGTGCTCGATGGTCACCACATTTCCGTCTCCCTTGTTCGACCTGGTGACGTCTGCGACCACGCCGGCCGCTGTGGCGTAGACTGGATTTCCCTGGGTAGAGATGAGGTCGATCCCCCTGTGCTCCGCGGGCACCTTGAAGTAAGGGTTCACCTTCTGTCCTACCGATGCACCCACCTGCGCATAGCTGATGTCATCCAGCGGCAGCCTCATCGGGATGTCGCTTCCGTATGAGAGCTTGCTGGCTGTGAAAATGCGCCTGAAATTTTCCTCCACGCGCCCTGCGGAAGCCTCTGCGCTGGCGGTCTTCATGGCGATGTACTCGTGCATCTTCCTGTCGGGGATGGTGTCGCTGCCCTGGATGAGGTCGGACTGCGCGACAGGGTCCATCGATGGCACCTGCGCATGGAAGATGTCGTCGTAGATCCTCTCGTCCTTGATCTCGAGGCTGGCGATGGCGTCGCCTATAAGCTTCTGCTGCTCAAGCATTTGCGGATACGCCTCCCTCATGAGGCGGTTCTCCTTGATGAGCTTTTTCTCGCTGTCTGTGGAGATGAATGCGGCGAAGATGGCATAGTACAGGATGGCCAATGATACCGACCCGATGAGGAAGGCCAATGCCTCCTTTATGTAGTGCCATGTGGACGCAGTTACCTTCCTGAAGGTGAAGTTGCTCCTGTCGAATTCGTATCTTGCCATGACTACCTCCTTCTGCTTGCTGAAGGCCTGGTGAGGCTGGCCTTTCCATTTTCCCTTCTGCTGCGCACCAGATCGTCATACTCCTTCTTCGTGAGGTCGAGGTCGTAGAATGATGCTGGGTTCACCTGGGTGTCCTTGTAGAGCACTTCGTAGTGCACGTGCGGTCCGGTGGACTTGCCCGTGCTTCCCACCTCTCCGATGCAGTCGCCGCGCTTGAGCTTGATGCCCTCTGCGACGTAGACCACATTCATGTGGGCGTATCTGGTCTTGTAGCCGAAACCATGGTCAATGATAACCTGGTTTCCGTAGCCATTGAACTCATATTTTATGACATCCACGACACCGTCTCCGGTGGCGTAGATAGGCGTGCCCTTGTCGGTCGCGAAGTCCACTCCCTTGTGGAATTCACCGCCACCGTAGACAGGGTCTGTGCGCTGCCCGAAAGGACTGGCTATGTGATACTTACCTCCTGGGTTGATAGGCGGGATGGCTGGTATGCAGGAAGCCATGTCGCCGGCTTTCTTCGACAGCTCTCCGACCTCGTCGAATGACTTCGAGTTCACGTAGACCTCCTTCTCCAGATGATCGAGGCGCTCGGCCGTGCGACGCAGCTGGCTTCCCTGGCTGATGCCTTCCAGCCAGTCGTAGCGGCCTGCGCTCGCGATGCCGGAGTGAAGGAGCTCCTGTGGGATGTCGTTGAGGCCGAAGATCGAGCGGTAGACCTCCGCGTCCCTGGTCTCCAGGCCGTGCAGGACATCGTCGTATCCGTCAAGGTTCGCGTTCATGACCTCGAGCTTCGAGTTCCACGATGTGTTCTGCCACTTGAGGATGGCTGTCTTCGGGGTGTCCAGATGAAGAAGTGAGGTGTAGATCCAGAAATATAGCACAGCGAGGGCTATGCTCCCCAGGAAGAGGAGCATGCTCTTGTGGAATTTCTTTCGGAGTGGGACCTTCTTCAACTGTTCGAAAAGAAGGGTCTCCGGATTCAGTGTGTACCCTTTTATTTTGGACATACGCTAGCAAATATACTCTTTTTTGTCAAAAATTGTGCTAAATTTGTAGATTGCTATAAAAACGGAAAGTAAAAAGACACCAAATATGACATCAAAGGAAATCAGACAGAAGTTCCTCGACTTCTTTGCATCGAAGGGACACACAGTGGTCCCATCGGCACCGATGGTCGTGAAGAACGACCCTACACTTATGTTCACGAACGCTGGTATGAACCAGTTCAAGGATTTCTTCCTTGGAAATGCCACACCTAAGTTCTCAAGGGCTACAGATTCGCAGAAGTGTCTCCGCGTGAGCGGAAAGCATAATGACCTCGAGGAGGTCGGCCACGACACTTATCACCATACCATGTTCGAGATGCTCGGAAACTGGAGCTTCGGCGATTACTTCAAGAAAGAGGCTATCGACTGGGCTTGGGAGCTTCTCACAGACGTATACGGCATCGATCCAAACCTCCTCTATGCTACTGTGTTTGAGGGTAGCGCCGAGGATGGCACCGAGATGGATACCGAGGCCAGGGACGCATGGCTCCAGCACCTTCCTGCAGACCGCATCATCCTTGGAGACAAGCATGATAACTTCTGGGAGATGGGCGACACAGGCCCTTGCGGACCTTCCAGCGAGATTCACATCGATATCCGTACACAGGAGGAGAAGGATGCTTCCGGCATCCCTGGAAAGGACCTCGTGAACCAGAGCGACCCACATGTGATCGAGATCTGGAACCTCGTGTTCATGCAGTATAACAGAAAGGCAGACGGACATCTCGAGTCACTTCCTGCGAAGAACATCGATACCGGTATGGGTTTCGAGCGCCTCTGTGCAGTGCTCCAGGGAAAGAACTCGAACTACGATTCAGACGTGTTCACAGGCATGCTCGCAAAGATCGAGGAGCTCTCAGGACACAAGTATCGTGAGAATGCAGACGTAGATGTGGCCATGCGCGTTATCGCTGACCATATCCGTACCATCAGCTTCTCTATCGCAGACGGCCAGCTCCCATCAAATGTGAAGGCTGGTTATGTCATCAGAAGAATCCTTCGCCGTGCTGTACGTTACGGCTACACCTTCCTCGGTTTCAACGAACCATTCCTCTGCAGGCTCGTCCCTCAGCTCCTCAGCGACATGGGTGAGGCTTATCCAGAGCTCGTGGCTCAGCAGAAGCTCATCGAGAGTGTGATCCGCGAGGAGGAGATGGCGTTCCTCAAGACCCTCGACAGAGGTATCAGCCTCATGGACGAGTACATGAAGAAGTCAGAGCAGACCAAGGTCATCGCTGGCGAGGACGCATTCAAGCTTTACGATACCTTCGGATTCCCTATCGACCTTACCCAGCTCATCGCTGCTGAGAATGGTTATACAGTAGACCTCGACGGCTTCAACGTAGAGCTCAAGAAGCAGAAGGACCGCGCTCGTAACGCTACTGCAAATGAGTTCGGCGACTGGATCGAGTACCACAGCGGTGAGGTGGAGTTCCTCGGATATGACACCACCACAGTGGAGGGCGCACAGCTTCTCAAGCAGCGTACCGTGAAGCAGAAGAACAAGGAGATGCTTCAGCTCGTGTTTGACCGCACCCCATTCTATGGAGAGATGGGAGGTGAGGTCGGAGATACCGGCTACATCGTGGCAGAGGACGGCGAGAAGATTGCCATCCTTAACACCGTGAAGGAGAATAACCTCACCATCCATATCGCTGAGCGCATCCCAGCTGACTGCGAGGGCGCATTCACACTCGTGGTGGATGCAGAGCGCAGGCAGAAGATCGCGAACAACCACTCTTGTACCCACATCCTCGACGAGGTGCTCCGTGAGGTGCTTGGCACACATATTGAGCAGAAAGGATCATTCGTCTGCGACGAGTATTTCCGCTTCGACTTCTCTCATTTCGAGAAGCTCACCCCAGAGCAGATCAGGCTCGTGGAGAAGAAGGTAAACGCCATGATCCGTGCGAACCATCCTCTCGAGGAGAACCGCAGCGCTACCATGGACGAGGCGAAGGCCATGGGTGCTATCGCTCTCTTCGGCGAGAAGTACGGTGACCGCGTGAGAGTAGTGAAGTTCGGCCCTAGCGTTGAGCTCTGTGGTGGATGCCACACCAGCGCTACCGGAAACATTGGCTACTTCCAGATCACAGGAGAGTCAGCTATCGCTGCAGGTGTACGCCGTATCGAGGCTGTCACTGGCGAGGCTGCTGAAAGCTATGCAAATGGCGTACAGGATGCCCTCCGCTCGGCTAAGGCATTGCTTAACAATGCTCCAGACCTTGCCGGTGCCATCCAGAAGCTCATGAACGAGAACGCAGAGTACAAGAAACTCGCAGACGAGTTCGCGAAGCAGAAGGCTGCCGGTTTCGCCGCTTCACTTGTAGGTATGGCCAAGGAGATGAATGGAACCAGTGTCATTGTTCTCTCTGACATTGCCGCTCTCGGCGCAGATGCTGCCATGATGCGTGATGCTGCTACACTCCTCCAGAAGGAGCAGAAGAACACAGCCATTGCCGCTGCATACGAAGCTGACGGCAAGCCTCAGCTCCTGCTCATGTACTCAGCAGACCTCGTGGCTGCAGGAAAGAATGCAGGCAAGGACATCCGCGACGCTGCGAAGTTCATCCAGGGTGGTGGTGGCGGCCAGCCAGGCCTCGCTACTGCAGGTGGACGAAATGTTGAGGGCCTGAAGGACGCTCTCGACGCACTCGTGGCTTCAGCGACGAAATAGTTTAGAATAGATGAGGAAACTCGACAGATTCATTTTGAAGGCGTTTGCAGGACCGTTTGTGGCGATCCTGCTCGTCGTCGTCTTCATCCTGATGATGCAGTTCCTCTGGCTTTATATCGATGAGCTCGTGGGAAAGGGCCTTGGCATCAAGGTCATCCTCGAGTTCCTCATGTGGGGTTGTGTGACCATCCTCCCGCTGGCGATGCCTCTTGCCACGCTGCTGTCGTCCATGATGACAGTGGGTTCGATGGCGGAGAACAATGAACTCATGGCCATCAAGGCCTCCGGAGTGTCGCTGGGAAGGGTCATGGCGCCCCTCTTTGTGGCGTGTGGACTCATCAGTGTCGTTGCCTTCTGGGTCTCTGACCAGATGGTCCCTGTCGCCTATAACGAGATCTTCACTCTTCGAGAGGATATCAGCAAGACCAAGGACGAGATCAAGATCCCTCGTGGCACGTTCTACGATGGTATCGAGGGTTATGTCCTGAGAGTCGATGACAGAAATGACGACTCCGGAATGATGTATGGCGTAATGGTTTACGACCATTCTGGAGGCAAGGGAAACACAGCCATAACGCTTGCCGACTCGGCTGTCATGAAGATGTCCAAGTCCAAGGATTATCTTACCTTCACTCTCTACAACGGCACGAACTACTCTGAGGATAATACCTACAAGTACCGTGACACGACCAGGGAGCTTCAGAAGATCAACTTCCTGAGGCAGGACCTCCTCATCCCTCTTCATAACTACACTTTCGAGAAGTCGGACAGCAGCCGCTTCGGTGACCAGGTCAAGGCGATGGAGCTCGAGAGGCTCATCCATGACAGGGATTCCCTTCAGAATCTTGCGGACAAGGTGCACGAGGGTCACATCATGAGGCTGCCGGCATCGACAAACCTAGTCAAGTGGAAGCAGCTTGATTCCTCTGCTCTGGGAAGGCAGCTTCCTGACTTCGAGCCGGAAGATTACATGCAGTGGAATAACCTTCATGAGCAGTCCAGGGCGTATGCGCAGGCATCTGAGAAGGCCCGTGAGTTCTCTGTGGACCTGTATTCATATAACAGGGACATGTACGAGTACAACTTCTACCTCCGCCGCATGAACCTGGAGATCTTCAGGAAGTACGCAGGTGCGCTGGCCTGCCTCATCCTCTTCTTCATCGGAGCACCTCTGGGTGCCCTCATCAGGAAGGGAGGTCTCGGCTCGTCGGCTATCGTATCGGCACTTTTCTTCGCCCTCTACTGGGTTATCGATACCTCCGGAAGCAAGCTCGCAAGAGATGGAGCGACGGATCCGTTGACGGGAGCGTTCATCGCCATATATGTGCTCTTGCCGATAGGAGCCTTCCTCACCTGGAAGGCGATCAACGATTCTCCTATCTTTGATTCAGACAGCATAAAGACGGCATTCAGAAAAGCCAAGAGATTTATCATAGGTATGTTCAGAAAGACAAGGATAGTCTACATGGGCACTCCGGAGTTCGCTGTAGCTCCGCTCGATGCGCTCGTGAAGGCTGGTTATAATGTAGTAGGAGTAGTGACTGTGGCAGACAAGCCTTCAGGACGTGGTCTTAAGGTCAATGAAAGCGCAGTGAAGAAATATGCCGTAGAGCACGGTATCCCTGTGCTCCAGCCGGTGAAACTCAAGGATCCTGAGTTCCTTGAGGCACTTCAGGCATGGAAGGCAGACATGTTTGTCGTGGTGGCCTTCAGGATGCTTCCAGAGGTGGTTTGGACCATGCCTAAGCTGGGTACGTTCAACCTCCATGCAGCACTCCTTCCTCAGTACAGAGGTGCTGCCCCTATAAACTGGGCAGTGATCAATGGTGAGCAGATGACCGGCGTCACCACCTTCAAGATTGACAAGGAGATAGATACAGGACACATCTTCCTCCGTCAGGAGCACCGTATCGGTGCCGCAGACACTGCCGGAGATGTGCATGATGCACTTATGGGCATCGGCACAAATCTCGTTCTCCAGACCGTTGAGGGTATCATCGAGGGCTCTATCGAGCCACGCGTACAGAGGTCGTTCATCCAGGGTTCTGAGGTGCTCAAGCCAGCACCGAAGCTCACCCGCGAGCTCTGTCATATCGACTGGAATGATACCACCAAGCATGTATATAACCTCATCAGGGGCCTCAGTCCATATCCTACAGCCTTCACTGAGCTGGTGAAGGATGGCTCAGACCCTACACAGATGAAGATATTCACAGCTGAGAAGCTCAGTTCAGAAGACATGCAGGCCGCCTTCGGTGTGGCTTCAGCGGCGCCTGGCACCGTCCTCTCGGACGGCAAGTCGCGCCTCGCCATCGCCACCCTTGACGGCGCCATCAGCGTGCTTGACCTCCAGCTTGCAGGCAAGAAGAGGATGGATGTGAAGAGCTTCCTGCTCGGCTTCCGCGACCCTGCCGCATACCATTGCACGGAGGGCACATCGAAATCAGAAATTGACAAAACTAAAGCATAAAGTTAACTTATGTTAAGGAAAATCAGGATCGTCCTTGAGACAGTGTTCTTTCTCGGGATCACTGCGCTGCTTTTAGGCACAGCGCTGAACTTCGGAGGTTGGCATGAGAACCCAGGGGTCGCAGACCAGCTCGGGTGGATGGCCAAGCTTCAGTTCCTTCCATCGCTGCTCGCTGGAAACTTCATCGTCGTGGCGGCGCTTGTTCTTCTGACACTTGTGTTTGGAAGAATCTATTGTTCTGTGATATGCCCTCTGGGCTCTCTCCAGGACATTGTTAACCATATCTCTTCACGTTTCCACGCGCTGAAGGCCAAGAAAAAGAAGTCGAAGAAGGCAGAGGAGGCAGAGGTAGCAGAGGAGAAGGATCCCGCTACAGTGAAGAGGGTTGCCGCTCACATGGCAGTCGAGGACTTCAAGTCCTATGTGGTCAGGAATACTGATAGGGACGCTGTGAAGGCGAAAGAGGAGGAGCTCCGTCAGGAACTCGAGGCAGCGGAGGCAGAGCTTGAAGAGCTCGGCGAGCGCCGAGAGGACGAGGAGCCTGTCGACTGGCGTAAGATGGAGGAGCTCAAGCAGGCTGCCGAGGCTTCTGTCGAGTCTGATGCCACAAAGAGCGGTTTCCTTAACCAGGGCCGTGTAGTGCGCAAGCGCAAGGAAGTTACCAAGGAGGAGAAGGATGCCAAGGCCAAGGCTGCCGCAGAGGCTGCAGACAAGAGAAGGAAGAGCCAGAGGCTTCATTTCCACAAGGAGCTCAAGTGGGTACGCTATATCGTGTGGGTGCTCTTCGTAGCTGCCCTCATCGCAGGCATCCAGGCACTTGTGGCGCTCCTTGCACCATATAGTGCATACGGTCGCATCGTGAGCAGCATCGTGAACCCTCACGGCTGGATCGTGCCAGTAGTGGCAGGCATCACTCTCGTGGCCATCGTGGTTCTCGCATGGACCGGCGGCAGGACTTACTGCAATGTTATCTGTCCAGTCGGCACCACTCTCAGCTTCTTCTCACGCTTCGCTATCTTCCGTCCTATGATCGACAAGAAGAAGTGCGTGAGCTGCGGAAACTGTGAGAAGAACTGCAAGTCTCAGTGCATTGACTCAATATCCAAGACCATCGATTACTCTCGCTGCGTGGACTGTTTCGACTGTATCAGCAGCTGCAAGCCAGGTGGTCTCAAGTATAGGTTCGCGTATGGAAAGGCAGCGAATGCTCCTCAGAGCCCAGCTGACCTTCTGAAGAACATCGAGTTCGCGAAGCCAGTGAAGGAGGAGAAGAAGGGTCCGAACATCATTGTGGACACCAGCCTTGAGGATACCGATGAGGGCCGTAGGGCATTCATCAATGGTGCCGTCATGGCAGGTACTGCTCTTGCGGCGGGTGCTGTCATCTCCGAGGTGTCAGCAACTGCCCAGAACATGAAGCTGGACGGAGGCCTCGCTGAGGTCCTGCCTAAGCAGGCCCCTAAGCGCGAGACTCCTATCGTCCCTGCTGGCTCAGGCAGCGTGAAGGACTTCTACAGGCATTGTACTGCATGTCAGCTCTGCGTGGAGAACTGCCCAAACAAGGTACTTCGTCCATCACTTGGCCTTGATCACCTCATGCAGCCTGAGATGGGCTATGAGCATGGCTATTGCCGTCCAGAGTGCACCAAGTGCTCACAGGTATGCCCTGCTGGAGCCATCAAGAAGCTGGAGGCAGAGCAGAAGGCGAGCACCCATATCGGCCACGCTGTGGTGAATCTCGAGCTCTGCGTCGTGAATACCGATGAGGTGAGCTGCGGAAACTGCGCCGCTCATTGCCCTGCAGGTGCCATCAAGCTGGTGAAGAAGAACCCAGAGGATGAGAATTCACCTCGCATCCCTACGGTTAACGCTGAGCGCTGCATCGGCTGTGGAGCCTGTGAGTTCCTCTGCCCAGCACGCCCTATCAGCGCCATCCACATCGAAGGAAACACAGTACACACCGTTTAAATAAGGAAATTATGGACAGAAGAGAATTCCTCAAGATAAGCGGTACTGCTGCCGTAGGTGCAGGTATCGCTGCATGCAAGCCTAAGAACCAGGCCTCAGTGGCAGTGCAGATAGAGCCAGAGGGCCCAGAGCAGATGCCACTTCGCGACTGCGCTGGCGACCAGGTATCCATCCTCGGCTATGGCTGTATGAGATGGCCAATGATAAAGGATGCCAATGGTCGCGATATCATTGACCAGGAAAAGGTCGACGAGCTCGTTGATTACGCCATGGCGCATGGTGTGAACTACTATGACACGTCTCCAGTTTACCTCCAGGGGCAGAGTGAGGCTGCCACAGCGAAGGCGCTGAGCCGTTATCCTCGTGACAGCTACTACCTTGCCACCAAGGCATCCAACTTCTCGGACTCAAGCTTTGAGAACTCTGTGAAGATGTACAAGCGTTCGCTTGAGATCTTCCAGACCGACCATATCGATTATTATCTGCTCCACAGCATCAGCGGCATGGATGCCTTCAAGGCTCGCTTTGAGGACACCGGCCTGCTTGAGTATTTGCTCAAGGAGCGTGAGGCTGGGCACATCCGTAGGCTTGGCTTCTCATTCCACGGCCCAAACAGTGGATTGGCTGACCTTCTCACACTCCATGACAAGTATCATTGGGATTTCATCCAGATCCAGATGAACTATGTGGACTGGAACCACGCAGAAGGCAGAAATGAGAACGCCAGCGAGATGTATCAGTGGCTTGATGAGAAGCAGATCCCTATCGTCATCATGGAGCCGCTTCTCGGCGGTCAGCTGGCAGATGTGCCAGACGCCATCGAGGAGAAGTTCAAGGAGCGCACTCCTTCGAAGAGCGTCGCTTCATGGGCATTCCGCTTCTGCGGCACCTACCCACGCATCCTCACCGTGCTCAGCGGTATGACTTATATGGAGAACCTCAAGGATAACCTTGATACCTACCTCCATTTCAAGCCTCTCACTGAGGAGGAACTCTCGTTCCTCGACGAGCAGGCTGCAGTGATCAGGAGCTTCCCTCTGGTGAAGTGTACAGGCTGCCAGTACTGCATGCCTTGCCCTTACGGCATCGACATCCCTGGCATCTTCCGTCACTACAACAAGTGTATCAATGAAGGTCTTGCGCCTAATGTGAAGGAGCCTGAGTCACAGGCAGACTTCAAGAAGCTTCGCCGCAAGTACATCACTTCATACAACGAAGCCATTGCCACAGTGCGCCAGGCTGACCACTGTATCCATTGCGGTCAGTGCATGTCACACTGCCCTCAGCGCATCCGCATCCCGAATGAGCTGAGACGTATCGATAGGTTTGTGAACGACTTGAAGAAGGTCACCCTTTAGGCACGACCTGAAAACTTATAGCTGAGGGCGCTGGCGATTCGCACAGCGTCCTTTGCTTTTCCCTCCACGGTCCAGCCGCCGAGGCTTCTCTCGAAGCTGAGGCGATCTTCCCAGACCCTGGTGATCTTATTGACAATGAACCTGTTCCTGAAGTAGAGATTCTCTCCGTCCTCTCTCTCCAGCACGTAGTCCTTCTCATCCATGAAGTCCACCACGGCCTTCTTTATGTCTGCGAACTCACCAGGCACCTCGGCGCTAGCCTTGGTGTATCCGAGCCTCGGATAGATGGCAGAGACGAGAAGGAACATGCCCTCTATCTTCGCCACTGATATCCATCCTTCGTTGAATATCTGTCCGACTCCCTTCGGAATGACGCCTGCTGCAGACAGCATAGTGATGACAAGCGCCATGAGGACGCTGATGTAAAGCCAATATTTGAGTGCTCTGACTACGTATTTCATACCTGTTTCTTTTCTGCAAATATAAACATTTTTGATGTGTGCACGAAAATTGTTAGATTTGTGGTTCAGAAATCAAACACTTTCAAAGATATGTCAGAATACAGAGAAGATCCTCTCGAGAGAATCGCTCGCGAAGAGGCTGCCAGAAAGAATAACACACCGAAGACCATTATGTGGGTGCTCGCAGCTGTGGCTGTGGCTCTCGCAGGAGCATTGGCTTACATCTGGTCATCGAAGTCGGCATTGGTCAGGGACCTCAATGTAGAGAAGGCTGACCTTACCGAGCAGATTGTAGCTCTCCAGCAGGACTATGAGAGCCTTTCCACCGAGTACGACGTCATCAACTCCCAGCTCGACTCATCCAAGGAGGAGGTCGCTCAGCTCGTTGAGCGCATCCAGAAGACAGAGGCGACAAACAGAGCGAAGATGCGCCAGTACGAGAAGGAGCTCGGTACGCTCAGAAGCATCATGCGTAACTATATCGTGCAGATCGACTCGCTGAACACATTGAACAAGAAGCTCACCGCCGATGCAGCCGCTGCCCGTAAGGAAGCCGCTGAGTCGAAGAGGGCGAACAGAGAGCTCAATGAGCAGGTGGAGCACCTCTCAGGCAAGGTAGCGTCAGGCGCCGTCATCAAGGCTAGAGGCTTGAACATTGCCGCATATAATGCCTCAGGCAAGGAGACTGACAGAAGCAGCCGCGTGGTGAAGATGCTCGTGAACCTCAGCCTCGTGGAGAATGACCTCGCCGAGCATGGCCCAGTGAGAGTCTACGTGGTAGTGAAGGACCCAGATGGAAACATCCTCACAAACGCCAGCAGCGTGGGCTTCGAGAGCGGCGGCCAGGCGCGCACCGCTTCAGCATCACGTGAGGTGGACTACGAAGGCTCGGAGGTTGACCTCAGCATCTATGTCAATGATCTCACAGACAAGTGCGTGAAGGGCGTCTACTCAGTGGAGGCCTACACCGCACAGTCATACCTCGGCAGCGCTGAGACGCTGCTCAGATAGGCGTTGGTATACGTACACACACCTTTCTGCCGTAGTTTCTGCACCTACTGCGACTTCTACTCAGAGCTCTGCCCGAGGGATGCGTCGCAGCAGGTGCAGAGCGCTTTATTCTCCTCTTTCCAGGCCAATGTCCTCGAAGAGATAGGGCGTCGCGTCCTCAGCCCAGGGGCGCCGGACACCGTCTATTTCGGCGGAGGCACGCCTTCCGTGCTGCCGCTGGAGGTGGTGCAGGCGATCGTGGCAGCCCTGCGCGAGCGGGGCGTCCTCGGTGCCGACGAGTTCACCTTCGAGGTGAACCCCGACGACATCGTCTCGCGCGGCAGCGACTACGTCGCGTCGCTTCTCGCCCTCGGCGTCTCGCGCATCAGCATGGGCGTGCAGTCGTTCGACGACGGCATCCTGCGCTGGATGAATCGCCGTCACAGCGCCTCCGACGCGTCGGAAGCGGTGGCGATTCTGCGGCGCGCAGGCGTGCAGAACGTCAGCATTGACCTCATCTTCGGACTCTCTCAGCTGAGCGATGCCCAGTGGCTCGACACCATCGACAAGGCCCTCCAGCTGCGCCCAGAGCACATCTCGGCCTACCAGCTCTCCATCGAGGAGGGGAGCGCCCTCGGCCGCATGGTCCAGGCGGGCCAGTACGAGGAGGCGCCCGACGAGCTCTGTCGCCGCCAGTACGACCTTCTCTGCGAGAAGCTCCGCGCCGCCGGCTACCACCACTACGAGATCTCAAACTGGGCCCTCCCAGGCCGCGAGGCCATCCACAACTCCGCCTACTGGCGCCGCGTCCCCTACCTCGGCCTCGGCCCCGGCGCCCACTCCCTCACTTTCCGCCCTCACCCCGCCTCCGCCCAGCCTTCTGGTTCTGTTCAGCTTTCAGCCTCCGTCCAGTTGTCCGCCTCTGCCCAGTCTTCCGGCTCCGTTTCGCCGTGCGCCGCTGCGCCTTCTTGCGAGCCTCAGCCTCTCGAGACGTCCTCCCATCCTTCTGGCTCGTTCCAGCAGGTACGAAGCTGGAACAGCGAGGGTATCCAGTCCTACACCTCCGAGTCGGAGGTCTTGACCGCCGACGAGATCCGCACCGAGACCATCATGCTCGCCCTCCGCACCTCCACCGGCCTCCCTGCTGCCCTGCTTCATTCCCTCGTCTCCTCGACTGATATCGAGTCCGAATCAGCCAATCCTTCTTCCGTCGAAGCTTCTTCCTCTGAAGCGTCTTCCGATGCGTCTCCTGTCGTGGAGGCGCTCCTCTCCGAAGGCGCCCTCGTCCGCGTCGGCGACCGCATCCGCATCCCTGAGGATCACTTTTTTGTTTCCGACGACATCATCTCCCGCCTCATCTAGCTTCTATCACCAGCTTCATCCATCTCTCACCTCAACTAGTATCGCCTCCGCCTTGTTTCGCCCCCTGCGCT
>JAKSJL010000069.1 GCA_024398295.1 Bacteroidales bacterium | reverse complement strand
TGCGTCCCGAGGGTCCTTCCGGGCCGTGCTCAGACGCATTTGAATGGGTGTTTGCATCTGCTAGCCCACTTATCAGCGTCGCCAGACGCAAAGAGGGGCGCTTTTGCGTCCCGCATGCCCTTTCGAGCCGTGTTCAGACGCATAATGATGGGTATTTGCATCTGCGAACCCACTTATCAGCGTCGCCAGACGCAGGGAGGGGCGCGTTTGCGTCCCGCGGGTCCGTGCGGGCGCTGTGTAGACGCATGATGATGGGAATTTGCGTCTACGAGCCCTCTATTCACCGTCGTCAGACGCAAAGAGGGGCGCTTTTGCGTCCCGAGGGTCCTTCCGGGCCGTGCTCAGACGCATTTGAATGGGTATTTGCGTCTGGGAACCCACTAATCAGCGTCGTCAGACGCAAGGAGGGTCGCTTTTGCGTCCCGTGGGTCCTTCCGGGCGCTGCTCAGACGCATTTGAATAGGCTTTTGCGTCTGCGAACCCACTTATCAGCGTCGTCAGACGCAAGGAGGGGCGCTTTTGCGTCCCGCCCGTCCCGTCCCGCCCGTCCCGCCGTCCCGCCCCGCCAGCACGCGCGGCGGCCACGCCGCAGGGCTGTGCGGCGCAAGAAAGGGGATGGATAGGGAAAAGCTATTACAACAAACCCTCAGGGAGCGAGAGATGGAGCTCGCCTGAGTCGGGGCTGACGGACAGGATGAAATCCTCGTGGAGCGGGATCATCACCTGACCGGATGCGCTCTCGATGTATAGGCATGGATTTCCTGGAATGTCTTCGAAATCAGTCACTTCGCCGACTTCTACGTCGTCATTGTAAACTGTCCAGCCGATGAAGATGGAGAGGTCCATCTCGTCGTCATCTTCGGCTTCTGGCAAGGTGCTTTCGTCGGCATAGACCTCGCGGCCTACGATCTCTTCGGCGTCGTCGAGGTTCAGGATGTCGTGCAGGTGCACTATGGCCTTGTTTGTGCCCTTGCGGGATAGGGATTTAACGAAAAATGGAACCGGTAGTCCATCGAAAACGATGAATACCGGTTCCTTAAGATCGATGTCTTCAGGATCGATGTCACGGAATCCCATGAGGAGTCCGCCATCGGTACCGCTGGACTTCAGGACCTTGGCGATCTGCAGCAGGTTCATTGAATCTGCCTCAGACATAATTAAGCCTCGGTCTCAGCAGGAGCCTCCTCAGCAGCAGCCTCTGCCTCAGCGGCAGCTGCAGCAGCGATAGCCTCAGCCTGCTTCTTTGCGATAGCCTCAGCTCTCTCCTGATTCTTCTTAGCCTCAGCCTCGAGAGCAGCCTTTGCCTTAGATGCAGCGTCCTTTGAGAGGCCCTGCTTCTTAGCAGCTACCTTTGCATCGTGCTCTGACTTCCAGTCAGCGAACTTCTTGTCTGCCTGCTCCTGGGTGAGAGCACCCTTAGCAACGCCACCCTCGAGGTGCTTCTTGAGAAGAACACCCTCGTAAGAGAGGAGACGACGACAAACGAGAGTAGGCTGAGCACCTACATTAAGCCAAGCAAGAGCCTTGTCAGCATCGAGAACGATGGTAGCAGGGTTAGTGTTTGGATTGTAAGAGCCAATCTGCTCGATGTAACGACCATCACGTGGTGAACGTGAGTCTGCCACTACAATGTGGAAGAATGCGAAATTCTTCTTACCGTGGCGCTGTAAACGAATCTTAACAGCCATTGTGAATCTGTTTTTAAAAAAGTTAATAAAGTATTTCTTCCCTTCTCGAGGAAAGTGGGTGCAAAGTTACCTAAAATTTCTATCTTTGCAATATTAAAACGACCAAAAATCAGTCATTTATGCGTCAGATAGTAACACATTTCACTGACAATGACCTCTATACGTTCTCTTGCCAGTATTACATCCTTGAGACTTATCCTCGCTCTGAGGTAAAATATACCTTCTTTGACAGAAACAAGACCCGCTATCCGAAGGGATTTGCAGAGCTTCTGCGTGAGCAGATGGAGGGCATGCGTAATGTCGTCATCACCGAGGAGGAGATTGAGTACATGACCCAGAGGTGCTACTATCTGCCACTCTGGTACTTCACCTACTTGCGCGGTTACCGCTTCAACCCAGCCGAGCTGGACATCCAGCAGGATGAGGAGGGCTACTTGAGCATTGAGGTGAAGGGAAAGTGGTTCTCCACCATCATGTGGGAGATGCCTATACTCTCCACCATCTCGGAGCTAATGCATGAGATCAATGGCGACTTCGAGAAGTACGATCCTGCCCTCGAGGAGCAGCGCGCCCGCGCCAAGGCCGAGCAGATCTTCGGCGCAGGCCTCATCTTCGGCGACATGGGCACGCGCAGGCGCTTCTCATTCGAGCATCAGGAGATGGTTATCCGCAGCATGAAGGATGTCTATGAGGGCCAGAAGTGGCCAGGCACCTTCACCGGCACCTCGAATGTGTGGCTGGCGATGAAGTATAATCTCCCTTGTCTCGGTACCATGTCGCACCAGCTCATCTCGTTCGAGGAGAACGTGAGCGGCATCTTTGAGTGTAACTTCAACGTAATGAAGAAGTTCAGCGACGTATTTGATGGTGACAATGGTATCTTCCTCTACGACTGCTTCGGCGACAAGGTGTTCTTCTCGAACCTGTCGAAGCGCATGGCCATGATGTACAAGGGCCTTCGCGTCGACAGCGGCAACGAAGAGGAGCAGGTGGAGAAGATCATTGAGAAATACAAGTCGCTCGGCATCAACCCAGCGACCAAGCAGGTGGTGTTCTCGAATGGCCTGAACATCGACAGGGCCATCGAGATACACAAGTACTGCGCGGGTCGCGTCCAGGACTCCTACGGTGTGGGCACCTTCCTCACCTGCGATGTCACAGGCTGTAAGCCAATGAACATCGTGGTGAAGCTGGTCGCTTGCCGCATCACCGAGCTCCGCGAGTGGCATGACTGCGTCAAGCTCTCCTGCGACAAGGGCAAGACCCTTGGAAACCCTCGCAAGTGCGAGTACCTGATCAGCCAGATAGGAGACTGATCAGGGGCTGTTATTTGTCGAATGGATTGCCGTTAGGATCTCGGCTTACTATCCATCTGAAAGCGTTGATAAAGAGGAGGTTCTGGGTCGCGTCGATATATTCTTCGTCGCCGTGGCCCATGTTGAGGTAGATCATGCGGTAGTTCTTGTTTGTCCACACGATTGGCCAGTCCTCGCCATATACTATGTCCTTGAGACCGATAGGGTAGTTTTTCTGCGAGAGCGACACAAGCACCTCGATATTCTCATTCTGACGAGGCTCTGGTGACCACTGGTAGTATTCACTAGCTGGGCATACAAACTCCGCAGGGAGGTTCTTTGTGACTGGATGACTTGTGACATCGAGCTCGAGAAGTGCAGGCTGAGGAGGCCAGTTGTTGCATTTGAACACACCTCTACCGATGAACTCGAGGAACCAAGGCCAGTTCGTGTTCTTGTCGTTGTATGCCGAAGCATGGAAGCCGACCCAGCCTCCGCCATTCTCCATATACTTCTCGAAAAGCTTGCGCTCCTTCTGACTTGACGGGCTGGCATTGGCAGAAATGATCACGCTGTACTCCTTCAGCTGCTCGTAGGTGTAGCCTGCGAGAGAAGTTGTGGTGTCAAGCTCGAAACCATTGCCAATGGTGAGTTTCTTGAAGAAGTCAACTGTCTGATGTGCGAAATCTACATGGGCCTCTTCAGCATGCTCGGTATAGTAAAGGAGAGCCTTGAAACGTACTAGACTGCCGGCATAATTGGCAGGTCGCACAGTGACCTGTGCACTTGCGCTCGCACAGACTGCAAGAAGCAGAAGGGCGGAAGCGATGATTCTTTTGAGTGTCTTCATATGTTTACTGATTGAATTCTGAGATAAGTGACAGCATCTTGCCGGCCGAGGTCACCCAGACCTCCTTGTAGCAAGCGTTGTTGGTGACAGGGAAATAAGGCACGTCTTCGTCGCCGATCGAGCGGATACCCACAGGCACCTCTCCGACAATCTCACCACTGCTGAAGCTGTTGAGCTGAGGATAGCGCGCACCCTCGCCAAATACAAGGGACTGTCCGAAAGGATTCTTGCCCACGGTCCAGTAGAGCTGCTCGAGAGCAATCGACAGTAGCTCCTCATCCGCTAAGTACCTGCCGCAGATTGCTGCGGCTTTTCCGGTGGAGAGGTTGATGGCTGTGTTGCCGTTGTAGATGTTGAACCAGGCCGGGAAACGGCGGATGTAGTAGCCATCGCCGATAGCCACGCCCTTTCTGATCTGGGCGTCGAAGCGCTCGCGCGCATCTTCCGGAGCGAAGATATGTAGCATTGAGAAGGACTTCCAGTCGTCGTACTCGCCTTCTCTGTGGACTCCGCTCGGAATCATTCCGTAAGGGAGGGTGTACTGCATCATACCCTTCAGGTAGTCAGCATACATGCGAAGCGAAGCCTCCCACTTCCCGAATGACGGATGCTGCTTCTGGGTGCGGCAGACAAGTTCAAGAGCCTGTGCGAAGATCTGGTCACGCGACTGGTGGATGAAGTGCACCGGCACCTCATGGGCTGGGTTTCGGTAAAAGAAGCCGCGTGTGCCGTCGTTCAGAGCTTCCACATGCTGGCAGTCGACCACATAATCCGCAAACTCCGCTGCAAGCGAGGCATATGAGTCGTCAGAAGTGAGCATATACATCATGCTTGCAGACCAGCAGGCACTTGCCATGAACTGGCACTCTGAGGTGTTGAAGACATGCTCCATGATGTGTGGATAGCTGTCGAAGCCCTCTGCCCTGAACTTGGTCAATGCGAATTCGAAATCCTCAGCAGCGATCTTACAGAGATGCTCCACCATCGCAGGGTCGTCCGTTATGGACATGGCCGCGTAGGCTTCATATGCGGCGTAGAGGAAATTATCCAGCGCATTGTTCTGCGTGCGGACTGTATGGATGTCATCATAGGTCCCGAACTTGCCGTCGGTCCAGTGAAGAAGTCCCATGCTGCTGGCCCTGTAGCCGTCGCCGAAGCGACATTTGAGGATATGGTCAATGCCCCATCTTGCCTCTTCGAGGAGTCTGGCAGAGAGTATGGGGTTTGATGTCTTCAGTGAGTTGGAGGCTTCCATCAATGCGTAAGCCACATCTCCGGTCTGGAGAGTCTGCTGCGAGAGGTCGCCTGCGTCATGCCATCCGCCGGCATAGGAGATGCTCATTCCTCCGTGGTCGGCCATCAGGTCGGCATGGCAGGCTCCATGTACACCAGGTACGGAGTACCCGCAGCGCTGCGCAAATACGTAGTTGGCAAGTCGCCACTGTGTGTCATGCCAGAGTGTGCTGCTTATTCTGAAAGGAGCTGTCTCGAGACTGCCCACTTTCAGAATGAATGTTCCAGTCCTGTCAAAGCCGGAAAAATCAATGACTCCGAACGAACCGACTGTGGTGGTCTGTGGGACAACGGATCCCTTGAAGACCCTCCTACCGCTCTCCGCGTCAACGATTTCGAAGTGGCTGTTTGCATTTGCCACGGACTGCGAGACTATGGCTGTCTTGTGGCCGTTCGGGAGATAGCCGCTGGTGGAATAGACGATCCGGGAATCCATAGGTTCCCAACCTGAGGTCTTTTCTGGATCTGCCACGAGCTGGAAAGAGATGTCGGAGATGCGGTAGCGCATTTCCTCTCCCGTGGTCACATCCTTTCCCTTGATTGAGGACGATAGTGAAATGTAGGAGATGTCCGACTTGTCATATTCGTCATACTCGAACCAGACATCATTGGACTGGTGGTTGCGGAGGTTTATGAAGTGTGTGGCCTTGCCGGAGAAATCCAGAATAAGGCCTACCACGCGGGCTCCCTCGCAATCAGGATACACCTTGAAATGGATTCGGTTGAAGGAGCTGGCGTCAATGCCTTCGAGATCAAGCCTTGCGATGCTTGTGCCGTAGGTGGCATAATCGGGATCATTAGCCGGTCCCATTGCCCTTTTCCCAGTCAGGTTTGGGAATGCCAGTTCCACGCCATCTGTGTGGCCATTGTCAATCAGTCGCCCGAATCCAGAGTGTGACCATAAGGAACCAGTTTCGGAAACTTTCTGCTCGTTTAGAACCTCCTTGGATGCATAGACTGCCTCCATAGAGGATGAGTAGTCCACCGGGAGCACAGAGTGCAGAAACCCGCTCTGGACGAGCTGGGTTTCGAGGACGGGGTCGTCGCATACCCGCACCTGGTCGCAAACAGGCTTGCATGCCAGGATGCCAGCTGCGGCGATTATTAGTGGCAGCCTTTTCATAGCTTAGTCTGCTCTCTGTCTGACCTTGGAACCCACGAGAGCGTAGAAAAGCATTACAGCTTCGCAGATGAGCACGAGGAACCAAGAGAAGCGCCAGCCATCGAATACGTCTGCGAGGAAACCCTGAAGGAGTGGGAGCAGTGCTCCACCCACTACGCCGATCATGAATACGCCAGAAGCCTTGGATGTGTACTTCCCGAGATGTGCAATGGAGAGAGTGAAGATGGCACCCCACATGATCGAGTGGAAGAGACCCACAGCCACGAGGACTGCCGGACTGTCGGTGATGATGGCAGCGACAGTGAGTACTGATGCACAGACTGTTGTGAATACAAGCTGGGTGCGTGGGGATATCTTGCTGAGCGAGCTGCCTACAAGACGGCCGACCAGCATGCCACCCCAGTAAAGGGTCGCGAGCAGCGCTGGGGAGCCGACACCCTTCTCGATAGCGTACATGTTGATGTTTCCTCCGATGCAGACCTCTGCACCGACATAGAAGAAGATAGCAATTACGCCGAGAGTGAGGTGGCTGAATGACCATACGCTCTTCTCGAGCTTCTCTCCTTCTTCGGCTCTCGTGCCCTGGATATCAGGAAGCGCCACGAAGCTGAGGGTGAGGACAATGATGAGGACAATCGCCATCAAGGAGATATACGGAACGAAAATCTGGTCGATGGTGACCTGTTCCATTGAAAGACCACCGAACACGATACCGGTCACAAAATAAGGTGCCACGGTGGTGCCGACTGAGTTGGCTGTGCCACCGATGGCCAGACGCTGTATCGACTGAGTGCCCCTTACGGTACATGCAGAGAGGTATGGGTTGATGACCACCTGGAGGATGGTGACAGAAGCGCCTGTGACAAATGAGCCGAGGAGGAAGATCGGGAATGCGATGTCAAGGGATACCTTGGACGAAAGTGTCGTGAATCCGAGACCGCAGATCATCACGATGAGACCGCGAAGCAATGTGCCCTTGTAGCCGTACTTGTTGACCCAGAGAGAGCCTACCGAACCACAGATCGGATAGGCAAGGAACCATGAGAATGTTATGAGGGTGGCGAAGGTGTTCTTCAGGCCTCCAACATTGGCAAGGAGTGCCTCCTTGAGAGGTCCCTGGAACTGGGTGTTGGCAGTGGTGAGAAATCCCACGATAAGGAAAAGGAACACCATCGCGAGGAATGGTCCTAGATAATTTGCTTGACTATTAGGTGCTTTCATAAAAAGTGGTTATTATGCAAGTTACGACACAAATATAAACCTCGCCTTGCAAATAGTAAGGAGAGAAATTGTCTAAAATGGTCGAGAAAATGTCGTTTACTTGTTCATGGCTACGGCAGCGGCTCCAAGAAGACCGATAAACTTCGGATCAAGCTTGGTGAGCATGACGCCCTGGGTCACAAAACGCATCGTAGCAGGGTGGAGCTTCCAGAGCACCTTGTCGTATATGTAGCCATCGGAGAAGATACCGCCTCCCAGAACAACCGTGTCAGGATCTGTTACGCGGACCATGTTCATGATGAGGTTTGCAATAGCTTCTACGGCATTCTCTACAAGCACCACGCACAGGGGGTCTCCTTGGCGGCTGAGACGTATGATCTCGTCTACATTGACAAGGTCGCCCTCGTCTTTCGAGATCGTGAGGCTGGTCTCATACTTCTGGCTGAAAAGACGTGCGCAGCGGTCGAAGCCGACCTCCGATGCAATCGCTTCGACGCAGTCCATACGGCCGCAGTCACATTTGATGCCGAGGTTCACGCCTACTGTCATGTGTCCGGCCTCACCTGCATTGAAATGGCTTCCCCTCACCTGGCGGCCATTGACAACTGTGCCGACGGCGATACCCGTGCCGACGTATATGTAGACGAAGTTCTTGGAATACTTGCCGGCACCCCAGAGACGCTCTGCCCTTGTCGCACTCTTGACATCATTGTCGATATGGCATGGGATGCCATAGAGATCCTCCAGGTCCTTGGCGAGCATTATCGGCTCCGATCTGTTGGGGTCGATCTGCAGCCATACACCATTTGCCGTGTCCACGCGTCCAAGGAGTCCCACGCCCATCGCAACCGGCTTCTTGTCGAAGAAGCCGATGGTGTTTATGTAGTCATCGAGTGACGCCTTGATTATGCCCAGCGCAGACTGCTGGTTGAAGAAGAAAGATGCGTAACTCTTGTACTGGAGTATATTTCCGTTTTCGTCAACTTCACCTATAAGGAGCTTTGCTCCGCTCAGTTCGACGCACAGATAAGTTGTCATGATTTATAGTTTACTAGGGCTAATGTTGAATTGTTTCTTGAAACAGCTGCTGAAGTACTTCGGGTCTGAGAATCCGACCATCTCCGAGACTTCAGTCACATTGTGGATATGACTCGATAGGAGTTCCTTGGCTTTGTTGAGGCGGGCCATGCGCAGAAAGTCGTTGGGACCCATTCCCGTGAGGGCCTTGAGCTTGTTGTAGAAGGCTGTTCGGCTCATCGCAAGCCTGCGGCAGAAGTCACCCATCTGGAACTCTGAGTTGGAGAGCTCGCTCTCCACGACCTTCATGACCCTGCCGATGAACTCCTTGTCCATGCGGCTGGTGTAGGTGACAGCAGTCGGAATGTTCACTCCGGACACGAGGATGGTGTCGCGTAGGCGCTGCCTCTCGTCAAGGATGTTGCGTAACCGCACCTTCAGGACTGTGATGTCAGCTGGCTTAAGGACATAGTCGCTGGCACCGGACTCAAGGGCATGGATGATGCTTTGTTTGTCGTGCTTTCCGGAAAGGATGACCACTGGGATATGGGATGTGGCCGGAATGGCCTTAATCTGGCGGCAGAGCTCGAATCCGTCCATCAGAGGCATGGTGATGTCGGTGACAATGATGTCCGGCGACGTGTCACGGGCGAGTGTCAGACCCTTTTCACCGTCAGCTGCGACATACACGCGGTAGTCGTCGCTTAGGGAGTCCATCAGTATGGTGCGGATGTCAGGGTCATCGTCAATGACCAGAATGGAATCCTTGGCAATGAGGGTGACGTCCTCATCCAAAGTCTCTTCTCTGGCATGGCTTGAGTCGGGCCCCGAAAGGGCGATAAGCTTATCCTTGATGACAGATAGCTTGTCGAAGATCATGTCCATCTCCCATAGCATGTCGTCAGGCACTTCTGGGGAGTCTAGAAGAGGCCTGAGCACTGAGGACACCGACACCAGCAGGTCCGGAAGATCTTTTGTATGTCTGTATTCTGGCATATGTACAAATATAGGAATTCCTAAACTATATTTGTCAATAATTCAACCCGTTTTCATAAGATATGGACAATCTTTGCAGCAACTTGAAATAATCGTAACATGAAGATAATCTGCACACGCGACGAGGCTTCCTTCGACAGCACCATGTCGGAGATTCTGATCAGTCAGATCACCTCGAAGAAAGATGGTGTCATCGGCCTTTCCACCGGCCGCACCACGGGTAACTTACATAAAATCACAGCCAGGGTCTTCGTCGAGAAGGGCTTTGAGGTCGGAGAAACGACATTCTTTGCTCTTGACGAGGTTACAGGCATAGACAGGGAGAATCCATGGGCATGCTACACCAAGCTTAAGAATGAGATGCTTGATGCCTTGGGAGTGGATGATGATCATTTCCTGGCATTCCCTACCAAGTCGGATGATTTCGAAGGAGAGTGCAAGAAACTCACATCTGAGATCGAGAAGCGCGGAGGTGCCGATCTCATCATCCTTGGTCTTGGAGAGAACGGACACCTTGGATTCAACCAGCCTGGATCGGATTTCGAAGGTGGTGCATGTGTCTCGACAATGGATGATGACCTGCAGCGCCGCATCAAGGAAGACTGTGGTCTTCCGGAATCAGCTGTGCTCGGTGGCGTAACGCTTGGCATCAAGGACATCATGAGTGCCAAGAAACTCATCCTTGCCGTCAAGGGAAGCAGCAAGGCAGCGATACTCAAGAAGGTCATGTATGGTCCGGTTACCAATGATGTTCCAGCCAGCATCCTGCAGACTCATCCTGACTGCACGGTGGTGGTAGATAAGGCCGCAGCAGGAGAATAGCTGCCTAAGTATGAAATAGAAAACCCGCACCTCGAATGGAAGTGCGGGTTTTTTGTTGTCGCAAGACTAGAAGTTTGCCTTGCCTGT
>JAKSJL010000068.1 GCA_024398295.1 Bacteroidales bacterium | reverse complement strand
CCGGAGTGGGAGGGAGATGGAAAGTGACAGAGTTTTTGTTATATTTGTAGATGGAAACAAATGTACGAGAAGCTTTTATGGAGAACAAGTATATTACGAAGGCGCTTAGAATGGTGATGGCGCTGATGGTGAGTGGCGCTATTGTGATGGCAGGGCTTTCTGTCTTGGCATGCGGGGGAGCAGCTGCGCCGGAGGCGGGCGTGAGCGCTGAGCTCGCGAAGGCGAGGAAGGCGGCGATTTCCGAACTTATATATGAATTGGCTTTTGATATCCCTGAGTGCAAGGATTCGGCCATCGGAGCGGTGGAGACCATTCGCCTGAAGCTGGATAGAAAGATGGATGTCGTGCTCGACTTCAGGGAGGATGCTGCGAAGATCAAGTCTTTGAGTGCCAATGGAAAAGAGCTTAAGCCGAGGGTGGCGAACGAGCACATTGTCATCTCAGGGATGAAGCCTGGAGAAAATGAAATACACATTGAATTTGAGGCAGGGGAGCAGAGCCTGAATAGGCGTGATAGCTTTTTGTATACTCTGCTGGTTCCCGATAGGGCAAGGACACTTTTCCCTTGTTTTGAGCAGCCTGATCTGAAGGCTTGCTATACTTTGACATTGACCGTGCCGGAGAAATGGACGGCAATCTCAAACACATACCGCGAAGGCGAGGCCATTGCAGATGGACGCAAGACGGTGCAGTTCGCTCCTACGGAGCCGCTCAGCACCTACCTGTTCTCATTCGTGGCCGGCGAGTTCCAGGCTGTGGAGAGTGTGCGCGAGGATCGTAAGGTTATCATGTATCATCGTGAGACTGATGCTGCGAAAGTGGCTCAGTGTGAGGAGGTTCTTAGGCTCGTAGCAGAGTCATTGGACTACATGGAAGAGTGGACTCAGATAAAGTATCCATTTGCGAAGTACGATTTCGTGGTGATCCCTGACTTCCAGTATGGCGGCATGGAGCACACTGGCGCGACGCTGTATAACGACAGACGCATCTTCCTGAGTGAACACCCTACCACTGAAGAGCTTCTCGGCAGGGCGTCGCTCATCGCGCACGAGACAGCCCACATGTGGTTTGGCGATTACGTGACCATGCGCTGGTTCGACGATGTCTGGACCAAGGAGGTGTTCGCGAACTGGTTCGCTGCGCAGATGGCTAGGCCCGCCTTCCCAGATGTGAATCATACCCTCGATGACCTGAAGAGCCTGTATGCATCTTCTTACACTGAAGACAGGACGGCGGGCTCGAACGCCATCCAGCGCCCTCTTGATAACCTTTCAAATGCGGGGTTGATATACTGCAACATCATCTATGACAAGGCGCCGATAGTGATGGACATGCTGGCGAAACGCATGGGTGCGGAAGCCTTCCAGGCAGCTGTGCGTGAGTATCTCCATACATTTGCTTATGCCAATGCTTCCTGGGACGAGCTCGCGGCCATCTTCGACAAGTATGCTGACTTCGATGTGATGGAGTGGAGCCGAGTCTGGGTGAAGGAGCCAGGCATGCCTGTATTTGACTATGAAATGCTTATGGATGAGGTGGTTCTGCGCCAGAATGACCCATTCGGAAACGGCAATCTGTGGCAGCAGGAAGTCGACTATGCATTCGTGAATGACAACACCACGGTGACCAGGATAACTGCTTCTTTCAATGAATCCGGCGAGTTCCATTTCCCTACGCCTAAGGAGCGTGTCATCCATGTGGTGCCAAATGTCGAGGGCACAGCCTATGGCTGCTTCATGCTCGCGAGGAAGGATATCGCATACATGCAGGATGTGTATGAGATGTGCGGCGAGAATGTGCGCATGTCCATGCTGATGAACATGTACGAGAATGTCTACAAGGGACTCGGCAGGGAGGAGTTTGTGAGGTGGTGTGCCCATACACTCAAATGGGAGCCGAATTCCCTCATACTCGGGTCAATGCTATCGTATGCCTCATGGGCAGACGCATTCGTAAAAGGAGGCAGCGCCTCCAAGGAACTTGAGCAGACTCTTCTGGAAATGTCTTCGGATACAGCGCGTAATCATGAACTTAGACTTTTGACTTTCAGGCAGTTGTATAAGTCGGCTTCAAGCCCGGAGATAAATGAGATCCTTTATGGGATATGGAAAGATCAGAGTCCTTTCAAGGGCCTTCACCTCGGAGAAACTGACTATACAGCCATGGCTTATCAGCTTATGCTCAGATTCCCTGACAGGGCTGCGAATATAAAAGACGAGCAGCTTTCACGAATCTCAAACCCTGATAGAAGGGAGACCTTCTCGTTTGTCTGTCAGGCAGTCTCTCCAGATGAGAGTGTGAGGGAGTCCCTATTTCAGCTGATCTTGACCCCTGAGGGACGTAGGCCAGAGTCAAGGGCTCTGACAGCTCTTGGACTTCTCATAAGCCCATATTCAGGCAGGCAGGACCGTGAGGCTTATATTTTGCCAGCTCTTGAGGTACTCGAGGAAGTGCAACGCACAGGAGACATCTTCCTTCCAGCTTCGTGGTGCAAGACTCTTCTGGCTCCATTCACTTCATTTACGGCCTCGAAAGAAGTCCAGAAGTATCTTGACGCGCATCCTGAGCTTAATCCTCTTCTTCGTACCAAGGTTCTTCAAGCTTCTGGACATCTTCCTCGCTAAACACTTGATTTAAAGTGTATTTTTCTTATTTTTGTCATTTTGATAGAAAACTATATACGCATGAAAAAATACATCTTCGCCTTGATGGCTTCCGTGGCATTGGTCCTTGCAGGATGTAATAAGCCTGTAGTGGATGAACCAGTTGTTGAACCAGTGGAGAAACCAGACCCAAAACCAGATCCGGAACCAGATCCAGTACCGGAAGAATACTTCAGGGTTACAGCCGAAAAGAATGTGACGATGCCTATAGAAGGAGGCACCTTCACCATCAAGTTGTCTTCTACTTACAGCTGGGACATCTCCGTCCTTAACGATAGGGCAAATACCTGGGTTATGTTTAGCCCATTGTCCGGTCCAAAGGGTGACTATGAGATCACGGTCACTGTAGCTGCAAATAGTGAATATGATGACCGTGAGGCCACTGTACGCCTCAAGTCGTCAAATAATGATCTCTACGACATCGTGGTGTCGCAGAAGTGCGCAGAGGCATTGACAGTCACGGCTAGTAGAAATGATTTCCCTGTAGAAGGGGGGACGCTGGAAATTACAGTCCAGTCAAATATAGACTTCACCTACCAGATAGCCCCAGACTGCGCTGACTGGGTCAGCGAGGCGTCTACGAAGGCATTGACCTCGAAGACCCTTCGCTTCAACATAGCGGAGAACAAGCGCACAAGTGCGCGTTCCGGTGCCATCACTATCACTAGCTCAAAGGGCACTGAGACCATACGCGTGAACCAGGCTGCGCTGGTCCCTAGCATCGTCGTCTCAAAGACTCAGGTCCCAATGGGCGCCGACGGAGGAAGCTTCACGGTAGATGTGACCTCGAATATGGATGCTGTCGTCACAGTGAATGACAGCTGGATCCATGAGACTTCTACTAAGGCTACATCCACAAATACCTTCAGTTTCAGCGTCGATGCCCATGGTGGTTACGATCCACGCGTGGGAACCATCACATTTGCTGTAGAGGGACTCTCGCAGACCGTAACTGTGGAGCAGCAGCCATCGACCGCTCTCATAATCTCGATGAGCGAGTATGAAGTGGACTGTACTGGCGAGACGTTCTCGGTGGTGGTCACTTCAAATCAGGCAGTGAGATTCTCTGCTCCAGATCCTTGGATTGCTGTGGGAGCTACCAAGGCACTCAATGACATGGTATTTGTCGTCGGTGTGGCTCCGAATGATGATATGGTAGAAAGGCGTGGTACCATTACCTTTACTTCTGAAGATGGCACCCAGACCCAGACACTCGTGGTCAAGCAGAGAGGCGTGACTCCAAAGATGTGGACTGACTGGGATGTGGTAGATTTGAGTGCCGATGGCGTGGCTGCTCCTGTCCAGATATTCGCAAATGTCGAAATCCAGACTGAAATAGTGGGCAATGATGACGGCTGGTTCAGAATCACTATCACAGATGTACCTGACTACCGAGCTCCATACTGTAAGATGGTCTATGCTACTGCTGATCCGAACTATACCGGAATACATAGATACTGTTATGTCAAGTATTCAAACGAGGCTTTCGGCATCGGTGGAATGCTTAAGGTGGAGCAGGATTTCTTGACCGGCTTCATCATGACATCGGAAAGCGCCGGCATTCTCCCTAAGGAGGGTGGAGAGTTTGCGGTGGCTATGGCCGCATCGAATGCCTCCATCAAGGAGATCAAGCTTCCTTCATGGATTAGCCAGATACAGACTAAGGCAGTGACCACAGACACTCTCTATTTCAAGGCAGCGCCTACTACTATCAAGTACCGCAGAGTCTCTACAGTGGAGATAGTTCCTGATCGTGGACGAAGCCTGTTCGTGGAGATCATACAGGAAGGTGATGAGACGAAGGCTGGCGTGCCAAATGATGAGATCTGGTACACGATGTACAATAACCATGTACTTGACTTCAGCGAGTTCCCTGGACTCCCATTTGACCAGCAGGTGGTTTCTATCACATATGAGGACGGCATCGGTAAGATCAAGCTGGCAGGTCCAGTTAAGAATGTGTTTAACCAGTCGATGAGTTCGATCTACCATTTCGTTCTCGACGAGGATTATAAAAGGAGATACATCAGGGATGTATATCTTCCAGACTGTGTGCAGAGCATTGGTTGGCGTGCTTTCCTGGGCGACGAGATGGAGTCATTCAGGGTACCGGATGACCTTAAGATGGTCGGAACCGAGGCTTTCTATATTTCAAATGTATCCAAGTTCACAGGTAAAAGTACCTCAACCGACGGTAAGGGTATAGTCATAGGTGGCACTTTCTACACCTTCGCACCGCAGGCGAATGATGCTTCATATGATGTGCCTCAGGGAATTACTGAGATTGCAAGGGGCGCATTCGGATTCCATAAGAATTTGAAAAAAGTCACATTCCCAGAGGGCCTTAAGGTCATTGGACAGGATTCATTCTCAAACTGTTCACTTGAGTACCTTACTATCCCAGCGTCTGTGGAGACCATAGAATACAACGCTTTCTCGGATAATAGCATTAAGAAGTTCTTGGGTGACTCAAAGTTCGTATCTGCTGATGGACTCTATCTGCAGAGCGACTATCCTTTGGGCGATGGTAAGCTTCTCACCTTGTTCGCAAATGGTTCAGGCGTGGAGAACTACACGATACCAGAGGGAGTCAATTGCTTGGATTCTTACAGTTTCTCAAAGAATAAGGACATAAAGTATATCACGCTGCCGACTACGTTCATGAGAGTCAATGGTGAAGCATTCCATGCAGTCACCTCACTTCGAGGAGTATATGGCTCGCATGTGTCTCCAGACAACAGAGCCGTCATCGTGAATGGAGAACTTCAGTATGTGGTGCCTGCTGGCCTCAAGAATCTCTATGTGGATGCTACCGTGAAAAGTATCGGTGAACTCTCCGTCAACAATTGCGCTGATCTCGAGACCATTGTCATCAATGATGGTGTCACAGACATCGGAATGTACGCATTCACTGATAACCCTAAGTTGAAATCCATCACTCTGCCTGCTTCACTGGTGTCTCTGGGATACGATCCATTCATAAGCTCGCCAGAACTGACTGATGTATGGGTGAGGTCATTGGATCCTCCTACCTTTGCCCTTATCTATAAGGATATGCAGAGCAAAAAGGTCAAGTACCATGTGCCTAGGGCATCGCTTGATCGCTATAAGAAGAGTGTGTACTGGCAGGAACTTGCCGACAGGATCGTAGGATATGACTACACCGACCTTCCAGGCTCTACCTCTGAATACTATGCGTCTACAGACTACAGCGCTGACGGTAGGGTGAAGACCCTCCAGAATGCCACCAGAGGCCATGGTATCGACATCGTCATCATGGGCGATGGCTACACCGACACCATGATCGCAGATGGCACCTACGATGCCGGCATGAAGCGCATTCATGATGCTCTCTTCGATGAAGAGCCATTCAAGAGTTATCGCGATTGCTTCAATGTTTACCAGGTGGATGTAGTCTCAAGGAATGGCTTTATCGGTGATGGCTCACTTACTGCTCTAAATACGAAGTTTGTCGTCGGCACAGAGCTCAGTGGTAGCGACCAGGCGGTACAGAACTATGCAAAGGCTGCTATCAGTAACTTCGATGAGGCGATGATAATAGTTCTCGTCAATGAGAAGAATAAGCTCGGAGGTACTTGCTATATGTATGATGGCGCACTTGATCAGTATGCATCAGGTCTGAGCATCAGTTACTTCAGTGATGTCCCAGATCCTATTCTCTTCTCTGGTATCGTGAACCACGAGGCTGTGGGCCATGGCTTCGGAAAGCTGGGTGACGAGTATTCATATGAGAATCTGGGCACTTTCATCCCAGGTAGCGATAGCCGACTCGTATACCACGAGACCTTGGGCTGGTATAGCAATGTAGACGTGAATGGTGATCCTACCCAGATAAAGTGGGCTAAGTTCATCTCTGATAGCCGTTATGCAAATTCAGGCGTAGGAGTGTTCGAGGGAGCATACACCTACTGGAAGGGCATCTATCGTCCAAGCGACTATAGCATGATGCGTTACAATGAAGGCGGCTTCAACGTACCATCTCGTGAGGCCATCTGGAAGCGTATCCAGCATCTGTCAAATGGCGCTGGTTGGACATACAGCTACGAGGACTTCGTCAAGTACGATGCCGTAAACCTGAACAAGGCAGCCCAGTCTTCAGTACGTAATAATAAGGGACGCTACATCATGAAGCCTGCTCAGCACTGTCCTCCAGTGCTGAGGGGCAAAAGGAAGTAGATTAGTTCTTCTTTAAAGATATGCAGCACCAGCCTTCGCGAGAGCGGATGGCTGGTGCCTCGCTTTCTGAGAGGCGGAAACCGTGCTGTGAGGCTGCTGCGAGGATGTCTTCGACATCTTCCTCGTAGAAGCCGCTTATCAGCAGCCTGCCGCCTTCTTTCAATGCTTCCGCATATAGAGAGAGGTCATTTATGATGATGTTTCGGTGGATGTTCGCGAGGATGACATCATAGGCGTCCTTCTGGAGGTCGTGGGCATCTCCACACACGATAGGGAAGTCCATGCTGTTCAGGCTGACGTTCTCCTGCGCAGAGCGGGCAGCGACGGCATCGATGTCGATGCCTGAGACGCTGGCAGCGCCCAGCTTCGCGGCCAGGATCGCTAGCACGGCAGTGCCGCATCCGAGATCCATGACACAAGCGCCTTGCATGTCGATAGACTGCATGGTCTGCATCATCATGAAGGTGGTATGGTGATGTCCGGTACCGAAGGCCATCTGGGGGTTCAGGAAAATGGGTTCCAACGTGCCTTCATAGTCGCCGCCGAAAGGCATGACCACGAAGTCGCCGCACTCGATAGGGGTGAAGCCTGTACGCTCCCATTCTGCATTCCAGTTCACCTTGGGCATGGCTTCCATGCTCCAGTCCAGCTGCGCACCCGTGAACTCCTCAATGCTTCTGAGGGTAAGAGTAAGTGCCATCTCATCATACATGGCGCTCTGGATGTAGCATTTCTGCACCCCATCCTCATACATGAATGCATCGTATCCCAGCTCGCTTACTGCGGCTGCAATGATGTCGCCGAGCTCTTCGCCGGGGACATTGACCTTTATCTCCAGATAGTCCTGACTGTCCATTATTCTCCCTTTTCAAGATTTGCCTTGCACCACGCGTAGATGAGGAAGTTGCGGCTTGACTTCCACGCCTTCTGGTATGTCTTCGCCATGGCGTCGAGCCACTTCTTGGAACGAAGCTCGCGCACTTCGTCATCGCCCACCTCGCCTGCTCCACCAGCTTCGGTGTACATCTTCCTCGTGGTGCTGCATATGCGGCCGAATCGGCCTGTGTACGACTTCAGGTCGTCGTTTGTCATGGTGAGGTAGAACTGCAGCTGCTCCTCGGATGGGTGGATGGACTTCCATGTGGCTTCGTCCTCCAGGTATACGGTCACTCCGTCCTTGAACAGGTATGGATAGTACTCACCTTTGCCCTCCATGTCCTCATATACGACTCCGCTCACTGGGAACTGGGCTCCAGACTGCCACATGATGTACTTTCTGACCTTCTCCAGGTCGTCATATCTGAGCTTTCCTGTGACATCATATACTGCATTGATGATCCAGTGAGCCAGCTTGCTGGCATCTGGGTTCAGCATGTACACAAGGCCCTTCTTAGGCACTCCAGCCACAGCGTCCTTTGGCGTGTAGTACTCCCAGAGCTCTACTGGATAACCTTCCCAACCGGGGATGCTGTCATTGACCTTTATGAACTTTTCTGCCATGTACGCTGCGTTGATGACTTTCTGGCAGCGTGCTGTGAATACTTCCAGGGAATCCCTCATGTAGTTTCCTCGCACATCCTCACGTGAAGGCTTGTTCTTCTTCGCCTTTACGACAGCCTGGTCGAGTACATTGCCATTTCTGTCCAGCAGCGTGAGCTCTATGCGCTCGGAGTTCACCTTCATATCCAGTGCGCTTATGGTCTTTGGACCTTCTGTGAACCTATGCTCCACGAGATCCTTGTTTGCCTCAAACTCCTTCATGGTGCGTCCGCGCTCATTGTCCGATGAGGAGGTGTTCATGTAGACTGTGCCATATGAGCCGTCGGTCTTCTTGCCAGCGAACACACTGCCAGTGCGGTTGTAGACGTGATCATTGCCCGCAATGGCGAGGTCTACGCCTAGCTCATCGAAAAGGTCGCACCAGCGGCCGTACTGCGCATCCTTGCCGGTGTCGCCCATGAACCACTGGTAGTGCTCAACTGCAATGATATAGAGTGGCGGATTTGCAGATGCCTTCTGCTCATTCACCACCTTCTTGAACCAGCGCTGCGCTGCCAGAAGGCCTTCCTCAGTGCGCATGTCTTCATTGTTCAGCATCATGAAGAGTGCATCGCCATAACGGAAATGGTAGCACACTCCCATCTCGCCCTCATAACCATTTCTAGGATAGTACGCAGTGTTCTTGAAGAACTCGTTTGTGAGCTCGTACCTGCGGGTCATGTTGTCATGATTTCCATTCACGCTGCCCCAGAAGAAGTCGGCATACTGCTGGCGCGCATACAGTGTCTTCCAGAATGAGTAGCTGCCTCCCCATGCACAGACATCGCCAGGGGAGAGAACCCAGTCAATGCTTGGGTCATAGGCCTTTACGGTCTCGATCATGTCCATTCCGGCATCGAGACGCTTGCCGAGCGGCGGGTATGAGTGAAAGTCTGAGATGATGCAGCACGACCACTCCTTGGCGCCGGCTGTCTTGAAGTGATGCTCTTCGCAGAGCATCTGCTTCTTCGATCTGCAGATGGCATATTTGTAGTCGGTATCTGGCTCCAGACCATCGATATGGGCACCGCACTTCAGGAAGCGTGCGTCTTCGTAGAAATCTTCATTTGATGCTTTCTTCGAGTAGATGCCGTCAAACACGGTGCAAAGCTCCTGCTGCTCGGGGTACACCTTGCGGGCCTTTCTCCACTTCCTGTCGCTGACCTTCGTCACAAGCACATAGGTGTCCTGGGCGGTGGTGTCAGCTGCCCAGCTGATGTTCATCGAGCGGGAAACGTCCTCCGATGGGCATGCCGTGATGGAATATACAAGTTCGCTGTTCTGCGCATAAGCGAGCGCACAGACTAGCAGTGCGCTGATGGTCATTAGCTTTCTGATCATATGGTTATACTGACATTTTAGTGTATAGTGTGCCGAAGAAGAGAACCTCTCCGACATCATGGAATCCAATGCTTCCGTAGTAGTCATGCAGCTGCTGGTGCTCCTTGTCTACGATGAGGGTGATCTTCTCATAACCCTTCGTGTGGCCCTTTCTGATGCCATCCTGTAGCAGGAGCTTACCTATGCCGAAACCCCTGAAAGCGGGGAGTATGGCCATCGTGTCGAGATAGTACTCTCCATCTCCTGTCTCCTTCGCGGCGCTGCTGTAGTCCTCTTTCTTACCTCCGGCAAATCCCTGCTGCCAGGTCCTGTCTCGTGCCTCGAGGTAGAACTCTCCGGGATATGAGATCAGGCAACCTACTGTGGTGTTCTTGATGTCCTGGCATCCCGGGTTCTGGATCACTGCCATGCGGGTGTTCTTCCACGAGTAGAGTGTATCGCTTGCGGCACATACAGCCTCCATGCTGTCGAAAATGTCTGGCTTCTGCTTGAAGTCGTACATGCCAATGGCTGCGAGCACACATCCAGCGATGAAGGGAGCATCCTCAGGAACAGCGTTTCTTATGACTATCTTCTGGTCCATACAATGCAAAATTACGAATTTTTGTTTGTATATTTGGTTTAACTAAATCAAATGTTATGAAACCATCAAATAAATTCTTTGCCATCGTGGCATCTGCTCTGGCTATCCTGAGCTGCAGCAAGTATGATGATACGGCTTTGAGAAAGGATATAATCGACCTTCAGGATCGTGTGCTTGTCCTTGAGAGTTTCTGTAAGCAGGTGAATACAAACATCTCCTCTCTTCGCACCTTGGTGCAGGCACTTCAGGAGCAGGACAGCATAGTGAGCATCACTGCCATGGAGGATGAAACCGGCGTGATAGGCTATACCATCACATT
>JAKSJL010000067.1 GCA_024398295.1 Bacteroidales bacterium | reverse complement strand
GCGGCTCTGCTGGGTGATGACTATCACGTCGTTATAGGGGGAGATGGCCCTCTTAGGGAAGAGCTTGAAAGACAGATACTTGAAAAGAGTCTCCAGGATAAGGTTACTCTACTTGGGCGGGTGAGCGATGAGGAACTTCCGGCTTGGTATCAGGGCTGCAACCTTTTCTGCCTTAGCTCCATCTGGAAGACAGAGGCGTTTGCCATCGTGCAGGTAGAAGCGATGAGCTGCTCAAAGCCTGTAGTGGCCACGAACATTCAGGATTCTGGCGTGTCCTGGGTCAATGCTCATGGATACTCTGGGTTGAATGTGCCTCCAGAGAGCCCGGAAGCATTGGCAGATGCCATTCGAAGCATTTGTGAGGATGAGGAAGTGTATGCGTCTTTCTGCACCCGTGCACGCGCCCGATATGAGGAGGTCTTCAGGTATGATGGTATGATTGAAGGATGCCTTAGGCTCTATCGTGGCATATTATCAAAATAAATGCTTAACTTTGTATGATTTATCAGTTTGTAATTATATGAGAAAAATTGTTCTTCTCCTTTTGGCAGTTGTAGCGATCTCTTCGTGTGGATCGTACAAGCGTGTGGCTTATCTGCAGGATATGAAGGCTAACGCAAGCTATCCTATATCATCTGAGAATGGCGTGGTGGTTCGTAGTGGTGACAAGCTCTCCATCATTGTCTCAGGTAGCTCACCTGCCCTCGCGGCTCCATTCAATCTCGTGACGGCAGTGCCTTCGTACGATCCAGCATCTGGCGAACCAAGGTATGCAGTGAATGACAAGGATGAGAATCCTCAGTACCTTGTGGACCAGAATGGAAACATAGAGTTCCCAGTGCTTGGTCCTGTCCATGTGGACGGACTCTCTCTGTCGCAGGTGAAGACTGAGATCGCGGGACGCATACAGGAGAGAAACCTCATGAAGGAGCCTATCGTTCAGGTGAGCTTCGTGAACTTCCAGGTCACAATGCTTGGTGAGATCGGTGCGGGAAACTACGTCATCAAGGAGCCAGGAGTGAACATTTTCCAGGCCCTGGCTATGGCCGGTGACCTTTCGGATAATGCGAACAGAAAGGATGTCATGGTGATACGCACAGAGGGAAATCAGAGGAAAGTCTATTCGCTTGACCTTACCAAGAAAGCTGTGTATGATTCTCCAGCATTCTATCTTCGTCAGAATGACATGGTGTATGTGAAGCCAGATAAGACCAAGCTTGATGCTAAAGCTCAGAATGTATACAACATCTTCGGAATGGGTATCTCTACTATCTCCATGCTCTCAACGATTGCTCTTTTGTTCAAGGTTTACGGAAACTAGTTAGAAATGGCAGCAAATAATAAGAAGAAAGCTTCATCAGAAGGAACAGTCAACCTTGTTGACCTGTTCTTCTATCTGCTCAGTTACTGGTACTGGTTCGTGCTCGCTATCGCGATCTGTGCCGGCTTCCAGGCATATAAGTATGCTACATCCACTTTTGTCTATAGAAGTGATGCTACCATCATCATCAAGGACCCTTCAAATACGAAGAGTGCAGCTCGCCTGGATCAGTACAACAACCTTATCAACAAGACCAGCGTCACGAATGAGATCCTTCAGTTCAAGTCCAAGAAACTGATGACTGATGTGGTCAAGAGACTGCATGCTGACATCAGCTATAAGACAGGTGTGAAGCTTAGACAGGTAGAGCTGTACCGCAACTCTCCTGTGCTCGTTGCGTTGTCTGACACGCTCAGCTCGCAGCAGTTCTCATTCACCATGAGCCTCAAGGACATGGACCATGTGAACGTGGAGATCGGGGGCAAGTCACGCGTCGTAAGCGTCAACGATACCATTCCTACGAATGGAGGTTATATGATATTCATACCTACCACCAACTGTAACGAGGAGTGGTTTGGGAAGGAGATTCTCGTGACGAAGAGCCATCCGGCAGATATCGCCTATGGCTTCCTATCTCGCCTGACCATTCGCCAGACAGAGGATGATGCGTCTATCTTGAGTCTCTCGCTTCAGGATTTCAACTCAGTAAGAGCTGCAGACGTCCTGAATGCGCTTATCATGATCTATAATGAGGAGGCTATACGTGATAAGAACCAGGTCGCAATCAACACAGCTGAGTTCATCGATGAACGTATCCGCATCATCGGCCAGGAACTCGGCGATGTGGAGAATGAACTTCAGTCATATAAGGCTACTCATCGTATCATGGATGCTTCTGAGTCACGTTCTCAGTTCCTTTCTGAGAGCCGACAGTCAAATGCCGAGATACTTGAGGTAGAGACAAAGCTTCGTCTTGCGAATTACATAAAGGATTATCTCGGCGACCCATCCAAGCTCAAGGCTACCATCCCGAATAACACTGGTCTATCGGAACTTCGTATAGAAGGTCTTATAAATCAGTATAATAATACCTTGATGAACCGCGACAGGCTTGTCGCAGAGAGTAGCGAGGAGAGCCCTGTGATCCAGGGTATCGACAAGAACCTCGCTTCTATGCGTGGAAATATTCTGCAGTCTCTTGATAACCTGATCCTTAGCCTTGAAGTAAAGCGCAACGATCTGTCTGCAAGGGAGAAGGCAGCTATCTCCAAGTTCTCTCAGATGCCTTCTGCCGCCAAGGAGATGCTCTCCATCGAGCGTCAGCAGAAGATTAAGGAGACTCTTTATCTCTACCTTCTGAATAGACGTGAGGAGAACGCCTTGACCCAGGCGATGGTGGATAACAATGCACGTATCATCGACCCTGCGGAGAGCTCATACGTCCATATCTTCCCGAACAAGAAGAAGATGATACTTCTCGGAATCCTGATAGGACTTCTTATCCCAGCCATCATACTTCTGGCTCGTCTGTTCCTTGATACCAAGGTTCGTACGAGAAAGGAAGTTGAGGAGGCGATAGATGTTCCGTTTGTGGGTGAGATTCCAGAGGCAAACAGGTCTAGAAGAGACAAGAAGAAGAACAAGGAGAAAGTCTTGTTCTACGACAGAAAGAGTAAGGGAATACTTACTGAGTCCCTGAGAAGCTTGTGCACAAACATTGACTTCATGCGCAAGGAAGGATCTGATGGCCAGGTTATTACGGTGTCTTCTTTCAACGTAGGTGCGGGAAAGAGCTTTGTCACACTGAACATGGCGGCCTGCTTTGCAGATAACAAGAAGAAGGTCGTGCTTGTGGACCTTGACCTCAGAAAGAGAAGCCTTTCACGTCGTCTCGGCGTAGGCCATAAGACCAAGGGAGCATCAAACTACCTCTATGACAGTGCTTTGAATCTTTCAGATATATTGAGATTCAATGTTATGAGCGGTATCGATGTGGTTCCTGCAGGTATGATTCCGCCAAATCCAGTGGAGCTCCTTCGTCGTCAGCGTCTCGATACACTCATCTCCGAGCTCAGGAAGATGTATGACTACGTGATCATTGACAATGTCCCTGTCGACATTGTGGCTGACTCTACTGTCATCAACAGAGTCGTGGATACCACATTGTTCGTGATCAGGGCAGGCGCTATCGATCGCCGCATGCTTGCTCAGCTTGACAAGATGTATGCTGAGGAGAGATTCACTAATCTCGGCGTAATCCTGAATGGTACATCTGGCGGTGGCAGATATGGCTACAATTATGGCTATGGCTACGGTTATGGCTATGGTTACGGATATGGCTATGGCTACGGTTATGGCTATGGCGAGCAGGAAGAAGCCAGTGACGAGGAGAAGTTGGATTCATAGCATAAGCGCATCATGACAATAGCTGTAGATTTTGATGGGACGATAGTAGAGCATTGCTATCCAGAGATCGGTAGGGAAGAGCCATTTGCCATCGATACATTAAAGAAACTCGCTGCGGACGGCCACAGGCTCATCCTGTGGACGGTCCGTGAAGGAAAGCTCCTGGATGATGCTGTGTCGTTCTGCCACGAGAGGGGACTTGACTTCTATGCCGTGAACTCTGATTATCCCGGAGGCTCATGGAATGAGAATGCCCAGAGGAAGGTAGTTGTGGACATGTACATTGACGACAGAAACCTTGGAGGCATTCCTGACTGGAATACCATCTACGAGATGGTGACTGCTCACCTGTCTTATGCGGACCTGCTGGAGCGTGCCTCCGCTGGAGCCGGCACAGAGATTCACAGTGGCACCTTCAAGGAGAAGAAAAACTCCCGCGGCAAGCGCAGACGCCACAGAAGCCTCATCGGCAGAATCATAGATCGCTGCCGTGAAGCGAGAAGCAAATTCTCGAGACGATAATCTAGATCTCTTCTTTGATGTTGTAATGGTTTCGCTCTGAAGAGCTTCTGGCGATCATCTCGCCTACGAAGCCTGCGAGGAACAGCATCACTCCTATTATTACCGCCAGAAGGGCGAGGTAGAATAATGGCTGGTCTGTCACGGCGCGGTAATGTACATGCTGCGCCTGGTGGATGAGCTTCGCGGCAATGATCCAGATAGTCATCACGAATCCGACGAGGAACATGAAAATGCCTGAGTATCCGAAGAAGTGCATAGGCTTCTTTCCGAAGGTGCTCAGGAACCACAGTGACATGAGGTCCAGGAAACCATTGACAAATCTCTCAAGCCCGAACTTGCTCTTGCCATACTTCCTCTTCTGGTGATGCACAGGCTTCTCTGTGATGCGCGTGTAGCCGGCATTCTTCGCGAGGTAAGGGATGTAACGATGCATCTCGCCATATACCTCAATGTCCTTCACCACCTCATGCCTGTAAGCCTTGATGCCACAGTTCATGTCATGGAGCTTGATGCCGGTGATCTTTCTGGCGGTGGCGTTATAAAGCTTTGATGGCAGGTTCTTCGTAAGTTTGTTGTCCTGACGATGCTGCTTCCAGCCTGAAACTACATCCCAGTCGTCCTCCACAATCATCCTGTACATTTCAGGGAGCTCTTCAGGGGAGTCCTGAAGGTCAGCGTCCATGGTGCAGATGACGCGGCCGTCTGCCTTGGCGAAGCCGCAGTAAAGCGCCGCTGACTTGCCGTAGTTCCTGCGGAAGCGTATGCCCTTGAATGCGGGATTCGCGCCAGCGATCTCCTCGACAGCCTTCCATGACTCGTCGGTGCTGCCGTCGTCGACCATGATGACCTCGTAGTTGAAGCCCTTCTCGGTCATCGCCTTGTCTATCCACTTCGCGAGCTCAGGGAGCGACTCGGCTTCATTGAAAAGAGGCACTATGATGGATATGTCGTGAGCGTATGTTTTCATGACTCAAATGGGTTCTGTGATGGTATGTTTCTGGAAAGGATGGCGGAGAGTATGGTGCCGAATATGGTGCAATAGATCAGGTTCGCGAAGAAGGAGATCTGCGGGAGCTTGCCACCTACCTGCTCGAGGCTTTCCGAGATGCTTGGGTCAATGGATGCGTACTGCTCGACTGCCAGCTGCATAGCCTCTGTGAAAAGATCAGGGTTTATGACGGTCACAAAGAGGAGGTATGCGCCTGAATAGAGGATGGCTGAGAGCAATGCTGCAGCTGCTCCGAAGCGGAATGTGTCCGAGTTGTCCACATCCTTATGCGCGTCTGCGAATTTTCTCATACCCGATTTCATCACGTAGATGCAGCCGACGAACTTCGCAATCCAGAGGATCAGGCTGACTACGGAGATGAGCATGGCCAATGCTACCTTATCGGTTCCGCCGCCCATAAGGTTGCTGACTGCGAAATATGCGCATGATATCAGACCAAGCATCAATCCAAGCATGCCTGCTGCGTTCCAGAACTCTCCACGTGTGTATTTTTCTTCCATACCTAAATATTCTATTTAAGGCAAAGATAGAAAAAAATATGTATCTTTGTACTCTTGACTAATAACTATGGCTAGCCAAGTTCAAGTACTTGGTTTGTAAATACTGGTTAGTCCGATTTTATTATTGTTAAAATTTAGAGTTTTTTATGATCAACATCACGTTTCCTGATGGTAGCGTCAAGTCCTTCGCAGAGGGCGTAAGCGCTTATGAAATCGCTGAGAGCATCAGCCCTAGGCTTGCGGCTGAGGTGCTTGCAGCAAGTGTCAAGTACGAGGATGACCCTACTGAGTCAAAGGGCGTCGTCATGGACTTGACCAGACCTATTATGAAGAATGCGAAGGTCAGCCTCCTCAAGTGGGAGGATGATGATGCGAAGAGAGTATTCTGGCATTCATCTTCACACCTTCTCGCAGAGGCTCTCGAGTCACTTTATCCAGGTGTCAAGTTCGGCATTGGACCAGCTATAGAGAACGGTTTCTACTATGATGTAGACCTTAACGGCCAGACTATCTCAGAGGCCGATTTCGCGAAGATCGAGAAGAAGATGCTCGAGCTTGCTCGCGGAAAGGAGGACTTCAAGCGTATCGATGTATCGAAGGCTGAGGCTCTTGAGTATTTCACCCAGAAGGGCGACCAGTACAAGTGCGAGCTCATCAGCGAGCTTGAGGATGGTACTATCACATATTATGAGAACGGTCAGTTTACTGACCTCTGCCGTGGTCCACACCTCAGAAATACTGAGGTCATCAAGGCCGTTAAGCTTACCGCTATAGCAGGTGCTTATTGGAGAGGCGACGAGAAGCGTCAGCAGCTCACCCGTATCTATGGTATCACCTTCCCTAAGAAGTCCATGCTCGATGAGTATGTGGTGATGATGGAAGAGGCAAAGAAGCGCGACCATAGAAAGCTTGGAAAGGAGATGGAGCTCTTTACATTCTCGTCAAGAGTGGGTCTCGGTCTTCCTCTCTGGCTCCCACGCGGTGCTGTCATGAGAAATATCCTTGAGAACTTCCTTCGCCAGAAGCAGGCAGAGCTCGGATATCTCCCTGTAGTGACTCCACACATTGGTGCCAAGGATCTCTACGTTACTTCAGGTCACTATGCTAAGTATGGCAAGGACTCGTTCCAGCCTATCCATACTCCACAGGAGGGTGAGGAGTACATGCTCAAGCCAATGAACTGCCCTCATCACTGTGAGATCTTCCGCTCATCACCTCGTTCATACAAGGACCTTCCACTCAGATTCGCTGAGTTCGGTACCGTGTATCGTTACGAGCAGAGTGGTGAGCTCCACGGACTTACACGTGTACGCGGATTCACACAGGATGACGCCCACCTCTTCTGCCGTCCTGACCAGCTTCAGGAGGAGTTCGAGAAGGTTATCGACCTCATTCTCTATGTGTTCAAGACCTTGAACATGACAGAGTACATGGCACAGGTATCACTTCGTGACCCTAATAACAAGACCAAGTATATCGGTACTGATGAGAACTGGAACAAGGCTGAGGCTGCTATCATCGAGGCAGCTCAGAAGAAGGGACTCAAGACTGTTGTGGAGCTTGGTGAGGCTGCATTCTATGGTCCTAAGCTTGACTTCATGGTCAAGGATGCCCTCGGCCGCCGCTGGCAGCTTGGTACTATCCAGGTAGACTATAACCTTCCTGAGAGATTCCAGCTCGAGTTTACCGATGCTGATGGCTCAAAGAAGCGTCCGGTAATGATCCATAGAGCTCCATTCGGTTCTATCGAGAGATTCACCGCTGTAGTGCTTGAGCATACTGCCGGCCACCTCCCTGTATGGCTTGCTCCAGATCAGGTTAAGGTGCTGCCAGTCAGCGAAAAATACGCTGAATATGCAGAAAAAGTTTGTAGTTTGCTGAAAAATAGCGATATTCGCGCTTCCATAGACAGCCGAAACGAGACTCTCGGCAAGAGAATTCGTGAGATTTCTCTTCTCAGAGTGCCTGTTTTGGTGATTGTCGGTGAGAAGGAAAGCGCTGAGGGTACTGTCTCAGTACGTCTCGAGGGCGCAGACCAGGGCACTATGACAATCGCTGGTTTTGTTGACTTCTTGAAGGCTAAGGTAGCTGAAGAGTTGTCATAAACTGTGGATTATACTTATTATTAACTTATTATTTAGGAGGATTTTTTTATCGCAGCACCTTTTAAACCGGCTCCACGTCCAGCAGGACAGAAGCCAAATGGTCCAAGATCACGCGGTCCCGTTCAGAAGAAGGACGAGAACGAGTTGAACATAAATGAAGAGATCAGAGCTCTTCAGGTACGTCTTGTCGGGGAGAATATCCCTGAGCAGGGCATTTATCCGACATCCAAGGCTCTCGCCATGGCGGATGAACTTGGTCTTGATCTGGTGGAGATAAGCGACAAGGCAGACCCTCCTGTATGCAAGATTCTCGACTATCAGAAGTATCTCTATCAGCAGAAGAAGAAGGCTAAGGAGATGAAGTCGAACTCTGCGAAGATCGTGATCAAGGAGATCCGATTCGGTCCAAACACAGACGAGCATGACTTCCAGTTCAAGCTGAAGCACGCTCAGGAGTTCCTCCAGGAGGGCTCGAAGGTGAAGGCGACCATCTTCTTCAGAGGTCGTTCCATCATGTTCGCTGACCAGGGAGAGAAGCAGCTTCTGCGTTTCGCAGTGGAGCTCGAGGAGTTCGGTAGAGCTGAGAACATGCCTAAGCTTGAGGGCAAACGCATGTCGATGATGCTTGCACCACTTAAGAAGAAGTAATCCTCAAGGAGGATACTATATTATTAACAATTAAAATTAACAAAAAATGGCAAAGCTTAAGACTGTTTCCGGTGCCAAAAAGCGTTTCGCGCTTACCGGATCGGGCAAAATCAAGAGAAAGCACGCTTATCACAGCCACATTCTCACCAAGAAGACTAAGAAGCAGAAGAGAAACCTCGATCACTTCGCATGCCTTGAGAAGGTAGATTACGGTCGTGTAAAGGAGATGCTCGTTCTCTAGTCATCAATCATTTAAAGTAAAACTTTGGATGCGCAGTCAGAAAGAACTTCGAGATGAAGTCACTGCCTCCATAAAAAAACAAAATTATGCCAAGATCAGTAAATTCAGTTGCTTCAAGGGCACGCCGCAAGAAGATTCTTAAGAGAACTCGCGGTAACTTCCTGTCAAGAAGAAATGTTTGGACGGTTGCGAAGAACACCTATGAGAAGGGTCTTACCTACGCATACCGTGACCGTAAAGCAAAGAAGCGTAACTTCCGCGCTCTTTGGATCCAGAGAATCAACGCTGCATGCCGTCAGTACGGTGTGACTTATTCTCAGTTTATGGGCAAACTTGCTAAGCAGAACATCGGTCTCAACCGTAAGGTGCTCGCAGACCTTGCTATGAATAATCCTCAGGCATTTGAGGCTATCATCAATTCTGTAAAGTAGTTTGTAACTGTGAGCGTTAAGGAATTTATCCACAATAAATGGGTGAAGTTCTCTTTTTGGGCACTTCTCTATACCTTGTGGGTGATCTGGCTCGGAAACTTCTGGTGGATTCTCGGACTCATCGTGGTCTTTGACCTCTTCATTACGAAGAAAGTCAAGTGGGCATTCTGGCAGAAGACTTATAAAGAAGGAGAAAAAAGAAACGCACTTCTCGACTGGCTGGATGCCATCATCTTTGCCGTCATCGTAGTGACTTTCGTGAACACCTTCTTTTTCCAGGCCTTCAAGATTCCTTCTTCCTCCATGGAGAGCTCTCTCTTGACGGGAGATCATCTCTTTGTTGATAAGCTTACTTATGGCCCGAGAGTCCCACAGACTCCGCTTACCATACCTTTCACTCATAACCAGATCTTCGGAAAGGAGTCATATTCGACACTGATCCAGAATGATTACAGAAGATTGAAGGGTTTCCGTAAGGTTCAGAACGGCGATTGCGTGGTATTCTGTTTCCCTGATGGAGATACAGTACTTACCAAGGCTCCTGTAGATGATTATTACACCCTTACCCGAGTACTCGGAAAGGAATACATCGAAGATAGACTTGGGCCAGTCGTAGTAAGACCAGCGGACAAGAAAGACCACTATGTGAAAAGGTGCGTAGCCGTTCCAGGTGATACACTTCAGGTTATAGACGGTCTTGTATGGATAAATTCTGAGAAGCAGACAGTTTATCCAGGTGTCCAGCTCACTTACACTGTGAAGACGAACGGTCAGAAGATTAACACAAAGTTCATTGAAGATTTAGGACTCAACCAGAGCGAACTCTATTATTCTCCAGCACTGCCAGGTTATCCTGCGATGCCGTTGACAGAGTCCATGCTCGAGAAGATCAAGAGCCTTGCGGCTGTTGAGAGTGTTGAGGCAAACCTCGAGAAGGAGGTGGACCAGGATCCATATTCGCTCGTTTTCCCATTTGTTAGGGAATACGGATGGACAAGGGATTCATATGGACCGCTCGTCATCCCTCAGAAGGGAGCGACAGTGGAACTTACCACCGAGAACCTTCCTCTTTATCGCAGACTTATCTCTGTGTATGAGGGACATGACCTCAGGGTCGAAGACGAGGATATCATCATTGATGGAGTAAGAGCTCACGAGTATACATTCGCACAGGATTACTACTTTATGATGGGAGACAACAGACACAATTCCCTTGACTCAAGGTACTGGGGATTTGTTCCTGAAGATCATGTGGTCGGAAGACCGGCGATCATTTGGCTCTCCACCGACAAGTACGGAAAGTTTCCAAAGAATATCAGATGGAAGCGTTTCCTGAAAATTGTAAAAAATTAAAAATTAAAAAAGTATAGAATTATGGCAAAGGTTTGTCAGGTAACAGGCAGAAAGAGAATGAAAGGCAACAATGTGGCCCATTCTAAGCTTCGCACCAAGCGCGACTTCTCCCTCAATCTCAAGACCAAGAAGTTCTGGTCAGAGGAGGAGCAGAGATTCATCACATTGAAGG
>JAKSJL010000066.1 GCA_024398295.1 Bacteroidales bacterium | reverse complement strand
TCGTGGACAATCCTCTCGATCTGGGCGGCGTCCCTCAGCATTTCGACGAAGATCTCGGCGGATTTCTTGCGGTAGCCGGACTTCAGGCGGTGGACGCAGCAGGACATCTGGTACCTGTCGCCTTCCAGCGGGACTGAGCGGAGGAAGTCATTGCCCGAAGCAGGGAGAGGCGTGCTGATCGCCACGAGGTCGGTGGACTGGACCAGGCTCATGGCCAGGTCGGGGTCATTGACCTCGAGCCTCACATCGAGTTTGCGCGTGTCTATGCCTATGAAACGGTCCAGCGAGCGACGAGCCTGCAGGCCGCGCCCCGGGATGATGACGCCGTGGGCGCTGAGGTCGGTGAGGGTGAGGCCATCGCGCTCCGCCAATGGATGCCCCTTACGCATCACCACGTTCAGGCTCGTCCTGTAGAGCACTTCGGACTCGATGTCCTCATTCTCTATCACTGACTTGTAGGCCAATGCCAGGTCGATGTTCTTAGACCTCAGCTGCTCCAGAAGCTCCTCAGCTGTAGCGAATTGGACAGTGAGATCGACGCCGCCGAACTGCTTCATGAAGCCCTTCAGGGCGCCTGTCAGCATGCCCTTGAAGGTCCTCACTGCGCCGATGCGGAGCGTGCCGGTGAGCGCGCCGCGCAGGTCGCGCATGCGCGTCAGGCACGCCTCCGAGGCGGCTATGGTGTCGAGAGCCAGAGGCAGCAGCTCCTCCCCCGCTTCGGTGAGCGAGACGCTGTGCGAACTGCGCTCGAAGAGCATAGAGCCCAGCTCGAACTCAAGCTGCTGAATCTGCTGAGAGAGAGTGCCTTGCGTGATGTAAAGCCGGCGCGCCGCCTCAGAGAAGTTCAGTGTCTGGGCGACTGTCGCGAAGTATCTTAACTGTCTGATTTCCATACCGCAAATATATTGATTCTATCAATAGCAACAAATAGTTATTTATATAGAAATTCAATATATTCCGTCTGAAGCGTGCCTACCTTTGCACCGTCACATAAAAACCATACTATTATGAAAACCAAATTCTATTTGTGTACAGTCTGCGGAAACGTGACTGTGAAGATGGTAGACAGCGGCGTGACCATGTCCTGCTGCGGTAAACCAATGATGGAGCTCGTGCCTTCTGAAACCGACGGACTTGGGGAGAAGCATCTGCCTGTCGTCGAATGGCTCGACAAATCTACACTCAAGGTCAAGGTCGGGTCCATTACCCATCCTATGACCGAGAACCACCGAATCATGTTCATCTACCTGGAGACGGAGCATGGTGGACAGATCCACTACCTGAAGCCCGGCGACCCTGCCGAGGCGGTATTCCACATCTGCGGCGATAAGCCTGTCGCAGTCTATGAGTATTGCAATGTTCACGGCCTCTGGAAGAGTCCAGTCAAGAAGGAGGAGAGCCTATGCAACGTGTGTATGTAGTGATCCCGATGGCCTTTATCTCCGTTATCTGTATGGGGCAGAAATTCAACAACTCCACCGTCCGTGAACTCGACCTGAACCGCTATCTCGGCAATTGGTACGAAATAGCCCGGTTTGACCACGTCTTCGAGAGGGGCCTCACACACGCCCAGGCCCATTACTACGTATCAAAAGACGGTTCTATCCTCGTCATAAACAGCGGCCTGAAGAACGACAAATTCAAGTCCTCGAAAGGCCGCATCAAACTCACCGACGAGCCTGGCCGCCTCCGCGTATCATTCTTCGGCCCGTTCTACTCCGACTATCGCGTCCTCATGCTCGACGCCGACTACCAGTTCGCCCTGGTCGGCTCAAAGAACGCCAAGTACCTCTGGATACTCTCCCGCACGCCGAAGATGTCCGACATCGACCTCTGGATGGTCCTGAACGAAGCTCGCCGCCGCGGCTACGACACCGACGACCTCATCTGGGTCGAGCAGAGCCACACCAGCACCGTCCACCCCGCCGCTACTGCCGACTAGCTCGCCACCATTGACCTTATCGCCGGCAGAATGGCTCGGTAATTGCTTTATCCTTATGCATGAGAAAACATTTAATCGCCCTAGCGCTATCGTTGCCCTTCTGCGCACTCACAGCCTTCGCGCAGAAGATGACCTTCCGCTTCGTCTTCCCCGACGGCCGCGAGGTCCTCCAGGTCGCTCCCTTCCGCTGGCACCCCACCCGCCTCCTCGGCTACGACGGCCCATAGCATTTCAACTACTCGACCACGAGGTGCGGCGCAGTAGTCCCATTATTCTCGTTTCGCGATAAAACTTCAACTACTCGACCACAAGGCGTGGCGCAGTAGTCACATTTTTATCGTATTTCGATAAATCCAGCAGCAAAAAAAGAGCAGAAGCAGCAGGACATCTATGGCTTGACAAGACTACCATGAAGGTCAAGGTGAGACATCTGCAAGGAGAAGACTCTGGCTGTCTATGCGTATTGCAATGTTCACGGTCTCTGGAAGACCCCGATTAAATGCAACGTATGTGGGTGAAGGAAGCTATAGGATCATGATGAATGTGCCGGCGAGCAGCAACAGCGAGCCGAGCAACGTCTTCCAGGTGAATGCTTCGCCGAGGAAGATGGCAGCGAAGATGATGGTCAGTACCAGGCTGCATTTGTCAATAGGCACTACCTTCGACACATCACCGATCTTGATCGCGTGAAAGTAGCACAGCCACGAAGCACCGGTTGCGAGTCCCGAAAGGATGAGGAACAGCCAGCTTCGTGGCGTTATCGATGAGATTCCCCCTCCCGTGTGGGTGATGAAAACCATCGCCCAGGCCATGATCAGCACGACAATGGTCCTGATGGCAGTCGCCAGATTAGAGTTCACTCCATCGATGCCGACCTTCGCGAGTATGGCAGTAGCTGCCGCGAAGACAGCGGAAAGGATTGCGTATGTTAGCCACATATTCCTTTTCATATAATGCATTAGACTATTTCAATGCTCCCTTGCGCCGCTAGGACATCGTGACCTTATCGATGCGAAGGCGAATGACGCCGGCGGGCGCCTCGGCGACGACTTCGTCGCCGGCCTTGTGGCCCATGAGGGCCGCTCCTATGGGCGATTTCAGGGAAATCTTGCCCTCCTGGAGGTTCATCTCGTGCGGGCTGACGATCTGGAAGGCCATGTGCTGGCCTGTGGCGAGATTCGTGAATTCGACCTGGCTGAGGAGCGTGACTTCATCCTTCGGAAGGTTCTTCGTCTCGATGACCCTCGAGTACTTCAGGACTTTCTGCAGGAACTTAATCCTGCTTATCATCTTCGCCTGCGCGCGACGCGCTGCCCTGTACTCGAAGTTCTCGCTCAGGTCGCCCTGAGCGCGCGCCTCTGACAGAGCGTCCTTGATCTTCGGATACTCCACCTCTATGAGCGTCTTGAGCTCAGTGGCTATCTTATCGTAACCTTCCTTTGACAGATATTCCATTACATTCTAAGCTTGAATCCTGCCAGCAATGTGTCTGGACAGAAATGGAATACTGATGACATCTCTCCCGCCATGCAGAATCCACACTTCGAGCACTGATCCGTGCCGTATCCCACGCATAGGCCGCGAGAGCCATCCGGATAGATGAAGTTCGTAACGAAGCATTCCTTGCCGAGCTTCATCTCTCCGAGTGTATTCTTCTTCATTCGCTTCAGACCTGAGCGAGAGTTCATGATAGGATAGCCCTTCTTTTTGTAGTCGAGGACCTTGTCGATGAGTTCCACCTTCTTCTCAGGAGCCAGCATCAGGTACTCTGTGCCAGGGTAAGGAGTGTGGAAGTTGATGGAGATCTGCTCGATGGCTTCATTGGCCTTCGCATACTCCATAGCGGCATCCAGCGACTCCCAGTTCAGCGAATTCACCACCATGTTCACGCAGATGTGCTTCTTGCCGCTGTTCTTGATGTTCTGCTCCAGGCGCGCGAAAGTACCTTCGCCGCGCACTCTCTCGTGGTACTCGCCCACTCCGTCCATTGACACCCAGATGGAGTTTGGATGTATCCAGGAGAAATCCTGCTGTGCGTTGGTCGTCACGGTCACTGAGAAGAAGCCCATGGCCATAGCTGCATCGATGATGTCGTTGATGGTCTTCTCCCCTTCCTTCCAGAGTGTAGGCTCACCACCTTCTAGGTCAATGAATCTGGAACCGAGCCTATATGACTCCTTCATATCCTCAAGGATGTCCTCAAACTTGCGCTGGCGATAGCCTGCGCTGCCATATACAGAGCAATGCTTGCAGCGGAGGTTACACTTGTCGGTGATGAAAAGCACGGTCTGGAGCGGCGCCTTGCGGCCGAAGAAGCGAGCGCGCACAAACCACTGAGCGAGATAGAAAAGCTGTTTTATCATACAAAGAGTGTGATTACGTAAACGATGATGACGATAAGGCAGAAGAAGGTGTCAATGTTCCTGGCGAGCAGCCAGCGGATGAGGAACCAGTCCATTCCAGCCTTGACATAGCCATCCCAGTCACCCATAGGGCCCATCCACCACTTAGGCTTGTCATCCTGAGGGATGTTGTGGACAAACTTATGAGTGGAAATGATAAGGAAGATGGACATAGGGATGGTGACTGCGGTCATAAGGAACCATGGAGTCCAGCCAAACCAGATGATGTTTGCGAGCAGGCAGATGAATGGGACAATGGCGAAAACGCCAATGGCCATGACCTGAGCCCTCTTCGAACCGAGCAGATGCGCGAAGGTGAACTTGCCAAGCTGCTTGTCTGCGGAAGTCTCCATCACAGAGTGTACATACACGATATTTGTGACCATGCAGCCTACGCCAATGCTCAGAAGGAACATGTCAGGCGAGAACATCTGACCGGTGAGGGCAGCATGTACGCCAAGCATGTTCAGCGGGCCAAACATGAGGCCGATGACGAGCTCTCCGAGGCCATGATATCCCAGCTGAAGTGGCTTTCCAGAGTACTGCAGGCCAAGGATGAGGCCGATCACAGCATACATGATGACTGCCAATGCTGCCGCTGCACCATTCACAATGAACTGGCAGACGACGGCGATGAGGCCCATGAGTCCGGCGAAGCCGAGGAAGCACCACATCGCCTTGAAGAGGTCCTTCTCTGTGGCTGAGCCATTGACAATGTATACGCATTTCTCCATCCTCGCGCGCACAGAGCCCTGTGCGATGAGGGTAGAGCGAATTTCGTTGTTCGGAATACCCTTCCTGTAGTCGAAGTAGTCGTCAGCAAGGTTCATTCCCAGATGTGCTGCGCACACTCCGAGAAATACCGGAATGGCGATAGGCCAGAAGAATCCATCCTGGCCAATGGAAAGGACAATGGCAGTGATGCAAGGGATCGCGCTCTGAGGGAGCGAGATCTTGCGGGCATTGTCCATCCAGAATTTAAGCTTATTCATAAGGTATATTAAAATTAGATCAAATCCTTCAATAAGGCTTCCTTGGTCTCGACGATCTCTGAATCCATACCGCCACCTTCAGTCTTGATGACCTTCTGATAATAGTATTCAAGAGGCCAGCCAGTTTCGAAATCGATACGTACAGCAGAATACTCATCGAAGGTTACCTGTAACTCATCATATATCTTGTCTATTTCAGCGTATATCTCTGCTAGTTCGCCCTCAGTATAATTCTGGGCAACCAAACTATAGGAATAAGCTTTCGCTAGAGGCAGATAATCTTCAGAATCTATATGACAATATCTCCTGAATACTACTTGCTCATCATCGGTGAGTTCTTCGTCGATCCAGAACTTCTCAGTCACCTCCAGCACATCTCCATCTGTAAGAGTGGGAATGGGCTTTTTATACTCAAATTCCTCATGAATGTCGTACCTACCTCCATGGAAGTACAGCAGAGGCGTAACATCTTCACTTATGATTCGAGTCATGGTTTCTTCATTACAAAATTGTTCGCACAAGCTGTCGTACAATGCCTGTTTCGTAATGCCCTCCGCAGCATAGGCCTTTTTCTGCTGCTTGTCCTTGAAGGCGGCATCGATGGCGAAACGGATCACCTTCTTAAATCCTTCTATCTGCTCTTCCACATTCACTAATGACTGAACAGCACCGAATTCGTCGGTAAGGAAGTCGACAGTGATACTGGAACTTAACTCACTTAGTAGATTCGCTGAAACGCCAAACTGTATGGCAAGCTGAGAATCGAAGTAGTCATCATAGCTTACCCTGACAGCATAGCCGGTCGCAGTAGAGTCCAGCACCTCGAAGATACGTGTCTCTGAAGTACTTCTCTCTACGGTCGTCTCGCCATCTGAGTCTGTCTTCTCCTTGGTGTACTTCATCTCATAAATGGCCTTATCACCCTTCGACCAGTACGCCACGATATTTGCCGTGCTATCAGGCATCATCTGTGCGTGTCCGATCACGCATGCGGAAAGTAAAGTAAGTATGGAAATGATTATTTTCATATCTTAATTTAGTTTTGTCCCAAAACGCCTATAGACAAAGTCCCTGTCCTCGATGTCCTTGGTGAAGGCATCGATATCGTCCTTCGCGAAATCAGAAAGGCGTATGAAGATGAGGGAGTCTACACAGTAGTTAAAGGTAGGATCCACGTTGAAGTCAAGGACCTTGACTCCCAGACGAAGATACTTCTTCACAAGCGTCGGCATGCGGTATCGACCGCTGCTTAGTTTCATCAGATATCTGTCGAAATGCTCCACAGACTCAAATGTACGGCCTGCAAGAAGGTCATCGAGGTTTACCCTGCCGAAGTCAGGCTCGAACGGATCGATAGGCGAAACCATGCCCTGGAACTCAGCTGAGCTATGATAGTCCTTCAAATACTTGAGCATAAGGCTCCTGTAGAAGATAGGATATGCGCCACTGGTGGTCACAGGGCCACAGTAGTACTTGATCCAGTCGTGCTTCAGCGCCACAGCGAAGATGCCCTCCATGAGCAGCATGAGCGGAAGCGGGCTCTTCTGATGCTTCACATGCACAAAGGAGCGTCCCAGCTCCAGTGTCTCACGCAGCACCGGTGCCATCTTCTCATCATACCTGAACAACGAGTCGGAGTAGAATCCGTGGATGCCGTATTTCTCCATGATGTCCTTGCCCATGCCGAATCGGTATGAGCCGACGAGTTCATTGTCACACGAATCCCAGATATAGAGATGCCCGTAGTACTCGTCATACTTGTCGAGATCCTTCGGCGTACCTGTGCCCTCTCCCACCGCGCGGAAAGTCTCCTCGCGGCAGATGCCGAGCTCATTGATCATATTCGGAATGTTCTCATACCTAGAGAAATAGACCTCATATTTGTCCGAGGTGAAAAGATGGTCTGCAGCATTCTTCCTAAGCTCCTCGAGCAGTATCTCCACTGGCACATGCGCCTCGACAGGCTCTCCATGGATAGGCGTAATGGTCTTCTCATCAGCCACTTCCGCCTCCAGGACATAGGTCCTGTTATAGAGCCATGCGGCCATCTTCTTAAGGTCAGTGAAACCAGCATACTCCGAAGCCGGGATAGGCTTGCCGATACGCACGGGCACGACAGTACCCTGCTTGTTCAGCGCCTCCTTCAAGAGCCGAACGGTGCGCAGGGACGGATGGATGTGTCCCATCCTGTGGAAGCGCGCAGAGTTCTGTCCATGGAAGTAAAGAGGCACCACCGGCACAGCGCTGTGCTGGATGAGCTTCATCATGGACACCTGCCATGGGATATCCTTCACTACATGCTCCTCATTCACATCCGACGACACCTCGCCGGCTGGGAAAAGCACAAGCACGCCACCGTTTGCCAGATGCTCCTTCGCCATCTTGATACCCTGGAGGGAGCTGTGCTTCCCGCCCTCGAATGGGTTCACTGGCATGAAGTAGTCATCGAGCGGCTCGATGAGTGAAAGAAGGTAATTGGTGAGAATCTTAGTGTCAGGACGTATGTCTGCTACGCGGTCGATGATAGTGAGTCCATCCACCATACCGAAAGGATGGTTGCACACGATGATGCAGGCTCCTTCGTTTGGGATGAAAGAGAGCTCGTTCTCCCTGATGTCAATGCTTACGCCGAAACACTCAAGTGCCTGGCGTGCGAAATCCCTTCCCTTAAGTCCGGGATACTTGGCGGCAATTCTATTGAACTCACTAATGCCAGTGACTGGCATGACCACAGAAGCGATGGTGTTCGTGAGGACACCAGGCTTCCCGAGCAGCGACGCGACCTTGTTTTTTGAAATCAACGGTTCTTTTGTGGTCATAGATTTTGTACGTAATAGATTCCAAATTTAAGGAATTATTTGCATATATTTGTAAAACAATAAGGAGAAAAGATGATTCTTACTATCATAAAAGGCATACTGATCGGCATAATCGCATCGATTCCCATCGGACCGATAGGAGTGTTCGTCATGCAGAAAAGCATGAACAGTGGCTGGAAGATAGGCATGCAGAGTTCTCTCGGATGCATCATCTTCGACACCTTATTTGCCGCTCTATCAGTTGTTTCCTACACAGTCATCTTCGACTTCATCAGTGCGAATTCCACCATCATCGAGCTCATTGGCGGAGCCATTGTGGTAGCCGTCGGCATCGCCATGGCACTCAGCACACCGAGCACCTCCGAGAAGCCTCAGCGGCGCACAAAGAAGGGTCTGGCGCTTGACATGTCGAAGTCCTTCTTCATGGGCCTCGCGAACCCAGGAAACTTCGCATGGATGCTCGCCCTTTACGCAGCCTTTGACATGCATGTCGTGGACGCGCCGTTCTACCACGGACTGATCAGCGTGCTCTCGATAAGCTGCGGATCCTTCCTCTACTGGCTGGCATTCTCATGGGTGGCATCGAGAGGAAACAAATCCTTCAAGCCCGCGACCATTGTCAAGGTAAACCAGGTCTCAGGAGTGCTTGTGACCCTGTTTGGCCTTTACATGCTCATTTCCGGCATTGTCGAAAAATTCTTCATTTAGTATGAAAAAGCTCATAACCACAGCAGCGGTGGCACTTGCATTTCTGAGTGCAGGCGCCCAGAATCACGCCACACACGTGACCATTGACTACACACTGAACAGTGACCTGCCTTGGATACTCAGGTACGACAGCCAGATCCAGGCATTCCGTGAGGCAGACAAGGAAGTCACAGACTTCACCTGTGACGCCCTCTTCGCCGGCAGCTCATCCATAAAGCTCTGGAGCTCGCTGAAGGAGGATTTCCCTGAGCTCAAGTGCGTGAATCGCGGCTACGGCGGCTCCATGATACGCGACATCCTCTATAACTACTCCGCCGTGTTCGGCAAGTACCAGCCCGCAAACATTGTCTTTTATTGTGACAACGACATCTGCGGCAGCAAGACCCGCGACGTCACCATGGCTGAGTGGTTCGACCTCCATAGAGTCATCTTCCAGAAGATGCACGCCGACTACCCAGAGGCCCAGATCTACGCCCTCTGCGTGAAGTATTCAGACTCCAGGCTGGCCATCCGCGACAAGGAAGCCATCCTGAACCTCATGCTCAAGGAGTACTGCGAGCAGAACGACTGGATGACCTATGTCGACGTAAACACTCCCCTTCTCACTGCAGAAGGCACACCTGACCCGAAGTATTTCCGCGAGGACCTTATGCACATAAACAGAGAAGGTTACAAGCTCTGGGCTAAGGCTCTGAAAGAAGCAGGATTCTGCAAATAGCCATGTCTGGTCCCGTACTTATACTGATGCTTGTAGCGACGGTCATCCTCATGATCGTCGCGATATCGCGCTTCAAGGTTCACCCATTCATCGCCATCATGGCGCTGTCGCTGCTGTTCGGCCTGGCCGCGGGCATTCCCCTCGTGGACAGGACAGTGGACGGGGCGAAGGTATCCGGCATAGCGAGCGTGATCGGCGCAGGCTTCTCCAGCACATTCTCCAGCATCGGCATTGTCATAATCCTCGGAGCGCTCATCGGCAGCATCCTTGAGGCGACAGGCGCGGCGCTGAAGTTTGCCGACCTCATCATCAAGGCCGTCGGCAAACGCCATCCAGTGCTCGCCATGCAGCTCATGGGATGGGTCGTATCCATCGCCGTCTTCTGCGACTCCGGCTTCGTGATACTTAACCCCATCCGCAAGGCGCTGGTGAGCCGCACCGGCGCATCGTCCGTCGCCATGACCTTCGGCCTCAGCTCCGGCCTCTACCTCTCGCACGTCTTCATCCCGCCTACCCCTGGTCCCATCGCGGCAGCGAGCACATTGGGCATAGGAGACAACCTCCTGCTGGTCATGGGCTTAGGAGCGCTCTGCTCCATCTTCCCTATAATCGCTGGACTAGCCTTCGCAAACTACATTGGCCGCAAGGTCAAGGCAGATGACGAAGGCGCCTCTCAGTCCTACGAGGAGCTCATCCAGGCCTATGGCGCTCTGCCCGGCGCGCTGAACTCCATCGCGCCTATCCTGGTGCCACTCATTCTCATGGGAGCCTCGTCAGTAGTAAACATGGCTCATGGGGCAGGCTTCACCGCCGACCTGGCACGCTTCCTCGGCACCCCTATCATCGCCCTCTCCGTAGGCGTCATCCTGGCCTTCGTCCAGCTAGCTACAGCAGGCAAGAAATCGCTGTTCCAGGGCATCACAGAAGCGACTCTGAAGAGCGTCGGCCCGATCCTCTTCATTACCGCAGCGGGCGGCGTACTCGGAAAGGTGATAGCCTCGACCGAGCTCGTCACCTACATCACCGAGCACGCCGACGCGCTTAAAGCCATCGGCATCTTCTTCCCATTCCTGCTCGCCGCGCTGCTGAAGACCTCCCTCGGCTCCTCCACCGTGGCCATTACCACCACAGCTGGCATAGTAGCGCCAATGCTCACAGCCCTAGGCTTCGACTCCACCCTCGGCGCCGCCCTAGTCTGCATGGCGATAGGCGCAGGGGCAATGACCGTCTCCCACGCCAACGACTCCTACTTCTGGGTCGTCACGAACTTCGGCGCCCTCTCGCCGCAGCGCGGCTACCGCGTCCAGTCGCTCGGCACGCTGATCCTCGGCCTCTCGGCCATGGCCGAGATCCTGCTGCTCAGCCTCCTCGCCTAGCCTCGGGCCTTCCCGAGCCGCAAAAGCCACCCCTTTTGCGTCTCA
>JAKSJL010000065.1 GCA_024398295.1 Bacteroidales bacterium | reverse complement strand
AGCTGAGAATCATGGCCGTCTGGCGGTGGGGGGCAGGGAACGGCCATCAAAACTGGCGTTTGGATGGCCGTTTGAGGGAAATGGAGTGATTCGGCCAGAAAAAGCTGAGAATCATGGCCGTCTGGCGGTGGGAGGCCGAGGACGGCCATCAAAACTGGCGTTTCGGTGGCCATTTGTGTGGAATGGCGGGATTCTGCCAGAAAAAGCTGAGAATCATGGCCGTCTGGCGGTGGGCGGAGAAGATGGGTGATTACCTGATCAACATCTCCCAGAACCTTACTCTCGTCAGATAATGCTGTTCAGCAGGCAGAGCTTGCCGTCGTCGATGAGCTTCAGGATGAGCTCTCCGAAGAGGGTGTTCTGCCATGCGAACCACTCGCGGGTGAAGTGTGCGGGGTTCTCCACATTGTAGGACTCGTGCATGAATCCCGTGCCTGCATCGGTAGTCATGAGCTGGATGATGCAGTCACGTATCTCCTCATCGTCTGTGGAGGTGAATGCCCTCATCATGATGCTCATAGGCCAGATGTAGTCGTAGCCGATGTGCGGGCCTCCGATGCCAGCTCCGGCTGGGCCCTCGAAGCGATAAGGGTTCTTTTCACTTAGGACGAACCTGCGGGTGTTCTGGTAGATCTGGTCATCGAGAGGGACGTCTCCGAGGTATCCCATCGCGAGAAGTGACGGTACGTTCGCGTCGTCCATCAGGTAGCGTCCGCCGAATCCATCTACCTCGAAGGCATAGATCTTTCCGAACTCTGGATGGTCGAAGATGGCATTCTGTGCCAGCGCTTCTTCCACCTCGGACGCCAGCGCGCGGCACTCCATGGCCATCTCGGTCTCATGGTTCACGCTCTCGAGAATCTCGGCGGCTTTCCTAAGTGAAGTCACAGCGAAGAAGTTTGACGGAACGAGGAAGTCCATCACCGTGGCGTCGTCCGATGGTCGGAATGCTGAGGCGATGAGGCCGCAAGGCTTCACTGGGTTTCCATATCCGTAGTTACACTTCATGTCGTACTGTCGGTCACAGACACGTGTGAAGTAGTAGCGTCCAGGACCATCAAAACGCTGCTGCTCGCGCAGGGTCTCAAGGATCTTTGTCATGGCTTCGATCCAGGTCTCATCGAATACAGAGGCGTCTCCAGTCTTCTTCCAGTATCCGTACGCAAGGCGGATAGGGTAGCACTGCGAGTCGATCTCCCACTTGCGTTCGTGAAGCTCCGGCTTCATCTCAGTGTGATCGCTCATCCATCCTGTGCCGGTAGGACCTATGTTGAAGGCATTCGCATAAGGGTCTATGCATATGCACTTGAGCTGACGGCGTATGGTGCCCTCAAGCATAGCCCTTATCTGCTCATCCTCATTGGCAAGGCGCAGATATGGCCACACCTGTGCGCCGCTGTCGCGAAGCCACATGGCGTGGATGTCGCCAGTGTATACGAATGTGTCGGGATGTCCTGTGCCGTCATCCTCGGTGAAGTGCACGGTGGTGTCGAGAGTGTTCGGGAAGCAGTTTCCGAACATCCACTTGAGGCGTGGGTTCGTGAGCTTCGCCTGTACCTCGGCGATGGTCCTGTCGATGGTAGGGTTCGAGAAGAGCCTGTTCTCTTCTGAAGGCCTCTTGTCGACATATTCTACAGGCTCCTCGGCGCAGTACCAGAGCTTCTGGGATGCTCCCATCACGAAGCGGAGCTCTCCTCCGGCCATGATGTCCTTGTAGTCGATATAGTTCTTCGTGTATGGATGGCCATTCAGCTCTACGCGCTGGATGTAGCGGTTCGTGTCGGAGTTCCCCTCTGCCACTACTGTGAAAGTCTTTTCGCCTACAGCGACCTCGGCTTTCGTGAAGAGTGGACTTCCGAAGAAATACCTGCCTCCAGCAGGCTCCACCTGGTAGAATCCAAGGGTGGAGAGCACATACCACGCGCTCATCTGGCCTACGTCTTCATTGCCACATAGACCGTCAGGCTCGGTGGTGTACATCTCACTGTAGATCCTGCGTAGCAGGTCGGCGGCCTTCCATGGCTGGCCTGCGAGGGTGTAGAGATATGCGATGTGGTGGCTAGGCTCGTTGCCGTGGGCGTACTGGCCGATCAGTCCGCTGATGTCCGGCGACGCGTCGCCTTCGAGGGCACTGTTCACCACGAACAAGGAGTCAAGCTTCTGGATGAGGGCCTCGCGTCCGCTGAAATGCCCATCGATGTTTCTTCTTCTGTAGTGCCTGTAGCCCTTGAAGAGCTCAGCGAGGCCATCGAAGTCGTGCGGCACCAGCCAGGTGTACTGCCATGCGTTGCCTTCGCAGTAATCATTGGCCCTGTGGGGCGCAAAGAATGGGCTGAATGGCTCGCGGAAGCGTCCGTCAGCGCTGCGGCCACGCATGAATCCCGTCTCGGTGTCGAAGTAGTGCCTGTAGGAGTGGCTCCTGTTCAGGAAATGCTCATAGTCTTCCATCTCCCCGCGGGAGAGTGCCACCTGCGCGAGGGACCAGTCGGCGATGGCGTATTCCATGTCATTCGCCACCGCCTCGTTGTAGAGGTCGCAAGGGATATATCCATACTTCATGCGCAGGTCCTGCCCGCGGTCAGGGGTCAGCGCAGTCTGCTTCATGGCTTCGTAGGCCTTGCCCACATCGAAGCCGTCGAAGCCCTTGAGGACAGCATCGGCGAGGACACTGATGCCTGGATTTCCCACCATGCAGTCGGTCTCGCAGCCCATGAGATGCCATACAGGGAGGTCGCCCTGCCTGTCGTAGGCGTCGAGGAATGAGGCGGCTACATCATTGACCCTGTCAGCATGGATGATGCTGTAGAGTGGATGCGCAGCGCGGTAGGTGTCCCACAGCGAGAAGGTGGTGTAGCGCGTCGGCTGCCCGGCATCGCAGAAAAGGGATGGGGCTATCATGGTGTGGTACATCGCGGTATAGAAGATGGTGCGCGCGGCTTCGTCCTCCGTCTCTATCCTGATCTTCGACAGGGCTTCGTTCCACGCTGCCTTGGCTGCCTCGCGGGTTGCATCGAAATCCCATCCAGGGAGCTCTGCAGCGAGGTTTTTCTGCGCCCCTTCTGCAGAGACCGGCGACAGAGCCACCTTTACCATGACCTCCTTGCTTCCGGCGAAATCCAGCCTCCAATGATATGGGGCCGCCTCCGCGATGGCGAATGGCGCCGAGAACTCTGCGGCGAACCACAGCTTCTGGTCGTCAGCCCAGCCGCTGGAGTGACGATGGCCCACGATGTGTGTCTGGTCAATGACCTCGATGTCGGCAGAACTCACCCTGTCCCAGCATCCTCCGTTCTGCAGGTCCAGGATGATGGATGCGTCGCCCTTCGAGAAGGAGTAGCGGCTCAGGCCCACGCGCTCCGTGGCAGTCATCTCGCAGAGCACGCCGCTGTTCACGAGCGGCACGCTGTAGTAGCCGGGCTCGCTGATCTCCTTGCTGCGGTCTGCCTTGTCGGCAATGGCCTTGCGTGAGTAGTCAGCGATCTCTCCGCTCACAGGAAGAAGAGTGATGTCGAAGAGGTCGCCAATGCCGGTGCCACTGAGGTGGGTGTGTGAAAAACCGATGACCGATGAGTCTGAGATGTGGTATCCAGAGCACCAGTCCCAGTCCTGAGGGATGCTGGTCGGGCCTAGCTGGACGGCGCCGAAAGGGACGCTGGCGCCCATGAAGACATGTCCATGTCCTCCTGTGCCAATGCTCGTGTCCACAAATTCCGTGTAATCTGTCGTCTTCGTCGTACACGCTGCGAGCGCCGCAGCTGCCGCAAGAAGGGTAAGTATAGCTTTTCTCATACTATTTCTCTTCGCTCATGGAGTATGGCCTGTCGGACTTTCTGGATCCGAATGCAGTGTTCTTCTCGGAGCTCATTTCGTAGTTTATCGTACGTGAATGTGTCAGCTGGCCATGGGTGAAGAAGGTCTTGTCGTAGTCGTGACCATTGACCTTGATACCTGTGACATATATGTTTACGTCTGAGTTTTCGGGAGCATTGACCTGAAGGATATCGCCCTCAGGGAAATGCACCTTCACTTTCCTGAACAGCGGGCTGCCGACTGCGTACTGGCCAGACGCCGGGCAGACAGGGTAGAAGCCCAGCGCGGAGAATACGTACCAGGCCGACGTCTGGCCGTTGTCCTCGTCGCCGCAGTATCCGTCAGGGAGAGGGGTGTAGAACTTCTTCATCACCTCCCTTATCCTCGCCTGGGCCTTCCATGGCTGCAGACCCCAGTCGTAGAGGTAGAGCATGTGCTGGATAGGCTGGTTGCCATGGGCGTAGTTTCCCATGTTCATGATCTGCATCTCGCGTATCTCGTGGATGGTGAAGCCGTAGTAACTGTCGTCGAAGTGTGGAGGCATCTCGAAGACCGCATCCAGCGACCTTACGAACTCTTCCTCGCCACCCATAAGGGTGATGAGGCCCGCAGGGTCGTGGAACACGCTCCATGTGTAGTGGAGGGAGTTTCCTTCGGTGAAGTCGCCACCCCACTTGAGAGGGTTGAACTCTTCTGGGAACGAGCCATCTGACTTCCTGCCGGACATGAGCTTGTACTCTGGGCGATAGAGGTTCCTGTAGTTGAGGGCAGCTTTCGCATACGGCTCAATCTCCTCGTCTGGCTTCCCTAGCTCCTTGCCGAGCTGGTAGATGCACCAGTCGTCGTATGCGTACTCGAGTGTGCGCGCGGCATTCTCGCGTATTCCGGCGTCGCAAGGCACATATCCGAGCGAATCGTACAGCTCCCATCCAAGCCTGCCGCTTGAGTTGATGGAAGGGTGCACGGCATGCGCATCATGAACCAATGCTTCCCAGAGCGTCTCGATGTCGTAGCCCCTCAGACCCTTCATATAGGCTTCGGAGACTACTGAGGCTGAGTTGTTTCCGACCATGCATCTGCGATGTCCAGGGCTTGACCACTCAGGTAGGAACCCGCTTTCCTTGTAGCTGTTCACGAGGCCTTCCTGAACCTTCACAGCCTGGTCTGGGTAGAAGAGGTCAAGAAGTGCGAAAAGGCATCTGAATGTATCCCAGAAGCCGGTGTCTGCGAAAAGGTATCCATCGCACACCGTTCCATTGTATACGCTGTAATGTACCCGGTGACCGTCTGCGTCTATCTCCGAGAGGTCACGAGGGAAGAGAAGGCTCCTGTAGAGACACGAGTAGAACACCTTCAGATTATCAGTGTCGTCGTCCTCCACCTCTATCCTTGAGAGCATCTCGTTCCACTTGCTTCTTCCCTCTGCGAGAAGAGCCTCGAAGTCGTCAGACCAGTCTTTGTGCCCAAGCTTTGCCTCACGAAGGTTAAGCTCGGCCTGCTCCTCACTGATGAATGACGATGCAACCTTTAGGTTCACCACCTGGCCCCTTTCTGTGCTGAGACTCAGCACGACGCCTGAGTGGAAGGACTCGGATTCGGCCTTTGAGCTGCATGGGAGGGCGATTTCTGCTGCCATAGCTCCATCTTCCACCAGGGTGGCGGCGGTGAAAGGTGTGTCTGATTCGATGACAAAGTAGTTCTTGAATCCTTCTGGGACTCCTCCAGAGTTTCGGGTAGAGTAACCCACGACCCTGGTAGGGGAGACCACCTTCACGAAGGAGCCCTTGTCGTATGCGTCGATGACAAGGGACGAGGTCTCGGACTCTGGGTAAACGATCCTGAAGGCGGCGGCTCTCTCGGTAGGGACCATCTCCGCATAGATGTCGTGGTCTGCCAGGTAGACTCCATAGTGATATGGCTTCACTGTTTCAGCCTTGTGTGAGAACCAGCTGGCGCGGTCATCCTGAGCGAAGCATACCTTCCCAGAGATAGGCATGATCGAGAACTGGCCGTAGTCATTGATCCAAGGCGATGGCTGATGGGTCTGCTTGAAGCCCTTGATTTTGTCTGCGGAGTAAGTGTACACCCATCCGTCTCCCATGTTCCCGGTCTGTGGGGTCCAGAAATTCATGCCCCAAGGCATCGCGATAGCAGGGTATGTGTTTCCTGTCGAGAGGGAGAACTTCGACATCGTGCCGATCAGCGGGTTCACGAAGTCTACGACGTCTCGCCTGTCAGTGTGCTCTGTGCAGGCGGAGAGGATCAGGATGGATAGCAGTATGCTGAAATGTTTTTTCATAGGTCCGTTTGTTACCTTATCTTACCCAAAGGCTTGCTGTTTATGTATCCAGGGGTGAGCTTGAGGAAGCACACACCGTGAGGTGCGACTTCCGTCTCCCACCTGTCCTTGAGGGCCACATAGCCGAGGTCCTGCTGGCGCCAGAGGTCACGCAGCTGCTGTCCCTCAGAGAATCCCAGGCTATACGGGATGAAGCCTATCTTCTTCGGCTGGTCGGAGAGATTGAACATGGCGACAGCGACGCCTCCGTCGGAGAGGCACTTCACATAGGTCGCGTAAGTGCCGTCGCCGTACTTCTTCGCCGGCGACAGGCCTAGCTCGTCCTGGTCGATGGCGATCACTTCAGCATTGGTCAGAAGGCTCACGAGGAAGTCGTCGGCGCGGGTGAGGTCGCAGCCCAGGATGAGCGGCGCGCTGAGCATGCACCACATGGTCATGTGGGTGTACTGCTCGTCTGGGGTCAGGTGGGTAGGGTTTATGGCATGCTCATACTTGCCCCAGCCTACGCAGCCCAGCACCATCATGTCGGCGTCTGGCCAGGCACCTGGGCGCCTGTATCCAGCCCATACATCCTGGCGGTTGAAGGCAATGTCGCTGACACTTTTCCAATTATCTCGTATGTCTCCAGTGGTACGCCACAGCTGGGCGTACTTCATGAGGTCGGCAGCCAGGGTGAGAGGCGCTGAGTTCGAGATGCTGTACACGATGTCACGGCCGGTCGCGTTCAGCGCCTCGTACATCTTCACGAGGCTGTAGTGGTCGTTCGGGTTCCAGTCATACTTCATGTAGTCTACGCCCCACTCGGCCCACTGCTTCGCATCGGCCTCCTCGAAGTGGTATGGCTCGAAGCGCCAGAGTGAGTCTCTCTTGACCTTGTCCCTGTCCAGCTTGTGATGCTTGTCGCAGATTCCCTGCTCCACCCACCAGTACTTGCCTTCTGGGTTGTCGCAGGTCTCGCCGATGTGGCCGGCATAGGTGCCAAGCCATGGGCCGGAGTAGATACCGAACTTCAGGCCATTCGCGTGGAGGTAGTCAGAAAGGGCCTTGATGTCAGGGAACTTGCTGTTCGGCATGATGGCGTGGTATTTTCCGCCTCTGTCGTACTGCCAGCCGTCGTCAAGGTTCACGTAAGTCCAGCCATACTGGTCCAGGCCGAGGTCAATGATGGCCTTTCCCATCGCCATCGCATGCTCCTGGCTGATGGTATTTCCGAAGCAGTTCCAGCTGCTCCAGCCCATAGGCGGAGTCAGGAGGAGCTTGTCTCCGATCTCGATGCGAAGGCTCTGTGTGTCGCTGCCGAGGCTGTTTGTAGCGGTCAATTCTACAGCGTATGTACCTGCTTTCTTGACCTTGCCACGTATGATGCCTGTCTCGGGGTCAAGCTTCAGGCCCTTCGGGAGGCCTTTTGCAGAGAAGGTCATCGGTCTCTGTCCGCTTGCCGGGATCTTGAAGAGGAACTCCGCCCCGGGGCGCTGGCCGTAGACGCGCGCTCCGTTTATGCGCGGTGTGGCAGGGGCCTTAGGAGTAAGGATGTATGCCGAATAGTCGGGGACTGGTATCTCCTCGAATGTGGTCTTGTCGACAGGGTCGTCGGTATTCTGTGCGTGGATCTGAGGTGCTGCGAGCATGCAGGAAACCGTCAGGCAGGCTAGTATGTTCAGTGTCTTCATGGTTGTGTACTTCTTCTGCAAAGGTATGGAAAACACTTGGATAATAAGGTGAATAAGACTAAATTAGTGTCAAAAATAAGTGATATGAAACTGGACGCAGGAATCCATACCGCAGGTGCTGTGCTGGCAGTGGGTGCAGCAGCCTTCACGGGCTGTGCGCCTGAGAAGCACCCGGCCAAGAAACCAAATGTAGTGTTCATCCTGATGGATGACAGCGGGTACTGTGATTTCGGGTGTTATGGTCAGACGAAGACCGAGACTCCAAATATCGATCCCTGGCTGCAAACGGCTTGCGCTTCACCGACTTCTACGCTGGTGCGCCGCAGTCCTCACCCTCTCGCTGTGGGCTTCTGACGGGCCTGCACAATGGCCATACGCAGGTCCGGGCCAATGACGAGCAGTATTGGCGTGGTGACGTGTTCAGCCTCAAGGCGATGATGGAGCATCCCGAGCTGGAGGGGCAGGCGCCTATGGCTGACAGCACGATCACATTGGGCACAATGATGCAGAAAGCCGGCTACACCACGGGAATGATAGGAAAATGGGGACTTGGCGGCCCCACTTCAGGCAGCATCCCGACCAGGATGGGTTTTGACTTCTACTATGGCTATCTGTGTCAGAGGAGCGCCCAATGCTATTATCCGCAGTACCTGTATCGCAACGAGGAGCGTGAGTTCCTGGGCAACCCTTTCATGGAGCTTGGCACCAAGCTTCCAGAGGACCTGGATGAGTATGACATCGTAAACTACGAGCCATACAAGGGCACCGTCTACAGTCCAGACGCCATGTACACGGAGGTAGAGAACTTCATCTCTGAGAACAAGGATCGTCCTTTCTTCCTTATGTGGACGACGACCATACCACATTCCGCCATGCAGGCTCCGGACGAGTACATACAGCACTATGTGGACAAGTTCGGCGACGAGGAGCCTGTGGCGCGCGCTGATGGATACTTCCCTTGCAGGTACCCCCGTGCCACATATGCTGCCATGATCAGCTATCTGGATATGCAGATAGGCAAGATGGTGCAGCATCTGAAGGATGTGGGAGTGTATGACGACACCATTATCATTGTGACATCTGACAATGGTCCCGCTCAGAGCAAGTTCAACAGCTCCGCGTGGTTCGACAACTCCTACCCTTTCCATAGTGAGGATGGCTATACGAAGCGTACCCTTCAGGAAGGAGGCATCCGCATGCCGTTCATCCTGACCTGGGGCGATCGCGTGGACCCGGGAGTCTGCCACGAGATCGCCTGGTTCCCTGACATGATGGCCACCTTCTGCGACATGGCGCATATTGACCTGCCTTACCCCACCGACGGCATCTCGCTTTGGCCTACCATCACCGGCAAGCCTCGCAGGCAGGCTAGACACGAATATCTCTACTGGGAGTTCCCAGCATTCAAGAAGGCGCGTGGCTACCTTGCTGTCCGCATGGGTGAGTTCAAGGGACTGGTGAAGAACGTGGCGGATGGTGGAAACAAGATGGAGCTGTATCGCATCAACGAAGACCCTATGGAGGAGCATGACCTTAGCAGCGAGTACCCGGAGATAGTATCTCGCATGTGGGAGATCATCCGCTCCGAGCATACCAGCCATCCAAACCCCATTATGAACACTGAGATCACCTGGCCTGAGTAACTCTTTGTCTGTGGGGGTCTCGTCATTTGATAGAAATCACTATATTTGTAGAAACATTATTTTATAGTTATGGGTTTTGCTATTGCTCTAGGTATCCTGCTTATTTTACTTGGCATCTTTGAGGCTTTCTTCGCAAGTGAAAGGTATTTCCGCTGGTTCTTTCGCCAGTATGGAAAAGACGCTGATAATTACGATTGTGATCGCGTCAAGCTTGTTAGAGGCATATGCGTGGTTCTTATCGGATTGCTCTGTCTAAGTGTTGACCTGTTCAAGGGCAAGCTGTTCTGGCTGCCAGTCTCCCTTGCTTTTGTAATCCTGGTAATTCATTTCCTGGCTGTCTTTATGTTCTGCAAGAAGAGGTAATAACACTTTAATAATTTCATATGAAAAAGATTCTAATTACAGCCCTTGCGGCAGTTTTCTGTTTTTGCTCATGCATGACAAGTGTAGAAGATTATATCTACACAATCGGTATAGGCGGTGAGACCGGTAGTACGGTAATAACAAAAGAGGATCCCGAAGGAACTGCATTGGTCAAGGAATTACATGAAGCGGTAGATGCATTTAAGAGCAAGAACAGTGGCAACTGGACATGGGTAGAGACGATCTATGATGGTCGCATTTCGAAAGCTGACGCTGCGGCTCAGAAGATGTATGACAAGTACAACGCTGAGTTTAAGTCTATCATTGACACATATCAGTCTAAGTTCAACGCCCTTCCAGACAAAGGATCGTTATTTGAGGCCAGCTATGACTTCAAGCTATATCGTACTATGAGTGGCACCGAGACCCTTGCCTCTACGATATACAAAATCAGTTACGGCAAATAATGAAGAAGATTATTGATGTCATAATGGCAGCAGCAGTGATGTTTGCTGCTATCTGCATGACCTCGTGCGGGGGGAATGCCACTCCAGATGAGCCTGAGAAGCCCGAGGAGATAGAGATGGGGCACTATGACCTCCAATTTGAGACCATCAGTGTCAATAGTTGGCCCGACTCGAAGGAGAGTATCCTGAAGGACTACGAGGCTTATCAGAAGAGCGTTACCGATGCCCTGAAGATCGATACGGGCAAGAAATACAAGTGGAGCGAGATCGAGGCCGAGAAGGCTCGCCTACAGAAGGCTTTCGACGAGCTTGGTGGCTTCGAGTTTAAGGTGAAGTCGGCTCTGAACATTTTCACATATTACGGTGGCATAACCTTCAAGGCGTATAAGGAAGGTAAGAGTGAGGCAGCGATCGACTTTGGCAAGAAGGAGATTACCTGTATCAAGGATATTCCAGAAGGGACCACCTCCCAGCTCTATTTTGTGATGGAGTCGGCTGAGGCGGCAGCACCTTCGACCAAGGAATACTGCGAAAAAGTGAGAAAGCTTTTCGCCGAAGCGCTGAAGGATGTGTTCACCGAGGCGTTTGGCGAAGTGGTGACCAATGGTACCATGGAGAAGCACACCTTCTACAATCTAGCGAACTTCCCTGGCGATCGCGACGAGGTCGTGGCACAGATGAAGTCGATCTGTGGATTAGTAGAAGTGCCTGCTCTCTCGGACGAGATGAAGAAGAAGGCACTGGAGGAGTGTCCGACGATGAATACCCTTTTGACGATTGTTTTCACATCGTACGATCCTTTCGTATACGCTCCTTCCAAGAGCGACAAAAAAATCTTCGATCTCAAGATCAGCGTGAAGTGATAAGCTGG
>JAKSJL010000064.1 GCA_024398295.1 Bacteroidales bacterium | reverse complement strand
GCGCGAGGTAGCCGCAGGCGCCGTGTGGGTCGAGCTGGTAGCCGGTGCGCTCGAGGCACGAGCGCAGGGCGGCGCGGATCTGCTCGTCGGAGTAGCGCGCACCGCTCAGGTCTTCGCGCAGCGCGCACAAGGTGCTCAAGGCGCCAGCGTCGCAAGAAGTTGCGAGTGCAGCGCCATCAGGGCCAGACGTAGCTGGCGCGGCATGGGCGCTCGCGGCGCTAGGCGCGGCAGCGGCAGCCGCGCGGGCGCCGTAGAGGTCGAGGATGCGCTCGAAGTTCGACGGCGCGCCTACGTCCATCGCGTTGGCGATGGTCTGCACCGATGCGCGCGGCGAGTAGACGCCGCTGCTGAGGTACTCATAGACGACATCATTGGCATTGTTCGCAGCGATGAAGCGCTTGATAGGTAGGCCCATACGCTTGGCGAAGAGGCCCGAGCAGAGGTTGCCGAAGTTGCCGCTCGGCACGGAGACCACCAGATCGTCTGACAGGCCAAGGGCCTTCAGGCTCGCGTACGCATTGAAATAATAGAAGGACTGCGGCAGGAAACGCGCGACGTTTATGGAGTTCGCCGAGGTCAGCGTCAGACGCGCTTTCAGTTCCTCGTCGAGGAACGCGCGCTTCACCAGCGCCTGGCAGTCATCGAAGACGCCATCCACCTCGAGGGCTGTGATGTTCTGGCCGAGCGTGGTGAACTGGCACTCCTGGATGGGGCTCACCTTGCCCTTCGGATACAGCACGTAGACGTGGATGCCGGGGACGCCGAGGAAGCCATTGGCCACAGCGGAGCCAGTGTCGCCGGAGGTCGCCACGAGGACATTGACCTCACCTGTGCCAGCCCCGAAATGCGACAGCATGCGCGCCATGAAACGCCCTCCCACGTCCTTGAACGCGAGGGTCGGGCCGTGGAAGAGCTCCAGCGCGTAGATGCCCTCCTCCACTTTCTGCACCGGGCAGTCGAAGGACAATGTATCCCTCACGATGCCCTCCAGCGCTTCCTGAGGCACATCCTCGCCGAAGAAGGCCTTCGCCACCTCGCACGCTATATCCTGGAAGCTGAGTTTGTCAATGCCCTCGAAGAACTCACGCGGCAGCTGCGGGATGCGCTCGGGCATGAAAAGGCCGCCGTCGGGCGCAAGGCCCATCTTCACCACCTGCTCAAGCCCCATCCTGAGGGACTTGTCTCTTGTGCTGTAGTATCTCATAGGCTAGATGGTGATTCCGGTGAGCTTGGCTCCCTTGTTTGACACCTTCACCACGTACACCTCGCTGCCGATTCCGAGCGAGTCGAAATGCTTCTTCATGAGGAAGCCCGCAGCCTCGGCGCTGGTGCGATGGTCGCAGAGCGCGAATACGGAAGGTCCTGATCCTGAGATGTTCATGGCCAATGCACCCGCTCCCAGCACCTTGGCCCTCAGATCATCGAAGCCAGGGATGAAGCTCTTTCGGTATGGCTCAGCGACATGATCCTGCATGGCGCGGCCTACGAGGCCAATGTTGCCGGAATAGAGACCCGCGATAAGGCCGCCTACATTGCCCCACTGGCGCACGGCGTCGTGCATCGGCACCGCCTTCGGCAGTATCTCGCGCGCCTCCTTGGTCGCCACCACGATGTGCGGGTGCACGACCGCGCAGTAGAAGTTGCCCGGCACAGGCAGCTGGATGATGTCAAGGGGTTCGTAGCCGCGGATGAGTACAATGCCTCCCATAACGGCTGGCGCCGCATTGTCGGCATGGTATCCTCCGCTGGCGAGGTTCTCGCCCTCCATCGCGCACATCACCACCTCCTCCTCGGAGAGTGGGCAGCCGTAGAGCTCATTCATACCGAAGGCAGCGGCTGCCGAAGAAGCAGCACTCGATCCAATGCCGGAGCCCGGATATATCTTCTCGCAGACCGTCACGTCGATCTGCGCTTTCTGTCCTATCTTTTTAAGGAAGGCACGCACCACAGGCGTGATGACGTTCTGCTCAATATCCTCTGGAAGTGGCACACCACTCTGGTTCGTGATGGTGAGGCCATCTCCCTCGCTCATCGTTATCTCCAGGATGTCTCCCACCTCATCCAGCGCGAGACCTATCACATCGAAACCGCAGCCCATGTTGGCTATCGAAGCCGGGGCAAACACTCTAACCTTTTTCATAAATCTATCTGTTAATTCGTTATTCCGTTCCACGTATGACACCTGTCACAAAAAAAGCCCGCCGTTTCCGGCAGGCCTCTGTATGAATCAAACCACACGAAGATACTCCTGCCCAGCTTATCGCTGACCGGTGGTACCAGTAGTAGTGGTGGTGAAATTCTGTGTCATGGTGCAATGTTAAGGATTCATTTCCACAAATCCAAATATATTCCCCCTTTCGGGATAGCTTTCTGAAAAAAGTGAAAAATAATTCGAAAAATGTTTGGAAATTCAAATTTTAGCTCTACCTTTGTAATCCCGTTTCGGGAAGACATATTTGCGGTAGTGGTGAAATGGTAGACACGCTACTTTGAGGGGGTAGTGGGCGTTGGCCTGTGTGAGTTCGACTCTCACCTACCGCACGAAAGCTCAGCAGAAATGCTGAGCTTTTTCGTTTATCTTGAAAGCATCGACGTAATCTATCGACTAAGCAAATAATCAACCTTTTTGGATTGTATTTCTCCGTAAGGTTACCCCACATTGCAGTATTTTTGGAGACGGAACCCAACCAGTATTACTGCAATGAATCACAAATCATATCTGTACGGACTCGCCGCACTAGTTTTTTCAGTGTCATCGTGCCGGGACAGTTCATCTGTCAGAGATTCGTATTCTCTAGCCCAGGAGCAGATCATTCAATCTGACTACGTGTCAACAATAATGAATGAGAGTCCCTCGGACGGAGCCTATTCCCGCTGGCTCGCAAAGCCTGTGACCGACAGTCGCCGAATCCCCCTCACAACCGACGGGTCCTCGGCTTCTGTGAGTGTCATTGGCCCCGCCACAATAAGCATTGACAAGGCTCTGACATATACTGGAGACGGCAGCGTCCGCCTCGACTGTGCCGCATCCACAGCCAGGAAGAAAGACACGAACCGCAACTATGGCACCCCTGAGATATTCTGCCCCCTCGGAGGGGAGGACATCAGCGAATGGAACCGCATCTCCTGCCAAGTATATGTGGACGCTCCAGGCTACTACACGTCGTTCCTCGGATTCAAGGTCTACAATGAGGGAGAGCACATAGAGCCCGTCCCTGGCCGTTTCGAAGGAGAGCATTGCTTCACAGTGATTCCCGGCAGGTGGACACGCATAGTATGGGAGATTCCTGACATCTACCGCGACAATGTCAAGGGCATCTCTGTAAACATCATGATGATGGGAGAGACCTCAGGCAGCGACTCGCGCATGAGTCTCTATCTCGACGACCTGCGTCTCGACAAGGTGGATGCCGATCCGACCAGAGGATTCCAGATCCGGCCAGGAGCCATTGCCTACAGTCATTCAGGCTACAAGTCGGGACTCCGCAAGCAAGCCGTGTTCTGCAGCCACTCACCGGAGCCTGTCAGATTCAGGATCATTGACAAACAGACTCGCCGCCGCGCCTTCGCCGCTGAGAGCATAGTCACCCCTGCCGGCAATAGCCTTTACTACCACACTCTCGACTTCACAGACCTCCAGAAAGAAGGCCTCTACTACATCAAGACCCCAGACATCACCTCCGATGTGTTTCCTATCGGGGACAAAGCCTACTCCCAGACCGCATGGCGAGGCATCAATTATTTCTTCAGCGAACGCTGCGGATTCGACCTGCCTCATGTCCATGAGAAGTGCCATACCGACGTCAGCGTCCATCATCCCGACGGACGCAGTATCAACTGGGCCGGAGGCTGGCACGACGCGGCCGACGTCTCGCAGGGCGCAGGCAACAACAATGAAGCCGTCATCGCCCTGCTCGAGCTCGCCGCTTCCACCAGTGACCCAGCTTTGAAGAAGCGTGCCCTTCAGGAGGCCCGCTGGGGCCTTGACTGGCTCCTCCACACCCGCTTCGGCGACGGTTACAGGGCAAACTTCCTCATCATGGGCATCTGGTCGGACAATATCATTGGCACCAAAGATGACATGAGCGCAGAGGCATCACGCGACGCCATCAACAACTTCCGCTGCGCCGAGGCATTTGCCTTCGCGGCTCCTTTCTATGCCAATGAGGACCCCGTCTTCGCTCGCTGGCTCACCAATGCTGCCGTCCAGGACTTCAGATTCGCCACAGAAGACTTCATTGGCCAGAGCACCCAGGACTTCGCCTTCGCATCCGTGAGCGCCGCAAGGCTTTACAACCTCACCAATGAGTCCGCCTACCTCGACTACGCCGCATCTTACGCTGACGGCTTCCTGGCCGCCCTTCAGAAGGAGCCCAAGTCAGAATGGGCACTCCCTCTGCGTGGCTTCTTCTACGAGGACGCCACTTGCTCACGCATCCTTGCATACTACCACCAGAGTCAGGAGCACAAGCCGGCGCAGGCTCTCTCGCTGCTGCTCAAGGCTGCGCCTACCCATCCTTCTGCCACCAGGTGGAAAGCTGCCTGTGAAATGATGGCCACATACTACATCATGACCTCGGATGCCATGGAGCCATTCGGCCTCTCCCCTGCAGCCATCTACGAAGTCGGCAACACCGACTATTCGACACTCTATCATGAAGGAGAGAAGATAGGTCTCCCGAGCATGGAAGAATACAATGCGCAGGTGCGCGAGGGCATTTTCCTCGCCGACAGCACCTACCTGCGCAGATTCCCAGTGGCGTACCAGTTCCGAGGATTCAACGGAGTAACTCTCGCCAAGGCCAAGGCAATGTTCATACTGGCCGATGCCACACGACGTCAGGACCTCGCGGATATCGCGGCCCGTCAGGTCGAGTGGGTGGTCGGATTCAATCCTTTCGCAGCAAGCACAGTCTATGGTGACGGCTATGACTACCCCCCTCTCTATGGAGCTTACGCCGGCGATGTAGTAGGAGCTGTTCCTGTCGGTATCGAGACCTTCGAGAACGAGGACAAGCCTTACTGGCCTACCCAGGTGAACGCGACATACAAGGAAATCTGGACCCACAGCACCGCCAGGCTTCTCTCGGTCATCGCGGAGCTAAATGTCTATATGATGAATTTTTAACCTTTTAGGATGTATTTTAAACCATATTTTGGTCGTTACAGTCCTAATTTTGCGACGATAACACTATAACATGTCAGAATTGAACACATATCTGGCTCTTGATTTCGGCGGAACCAAACTCCTCATTGGTGAGGTTGACGCCAGTGGAACTATCCTCAGGAGCAAAAAATATCCCACTGGACATGTAGATCAGAAACAAGCCCTCAGCATAATGAAGGCGTCTCTAGATGACTACATCCAGACTGTCGGCTGGGTCGCAGAAGGCCCTGTTGCGGCCGGTATCGGTCTGATAGGACGAATCGACGGACGAAAGGGTCTTTGGTACCAGATCGATGGACAGCGCAACGAGTGCATTGACCTGGCCGGAGAGATCTCATCCTACCTTGGTATACCATGCCACATCGACAACGATGTCAAGTCTGCGACACTTGCTGAAATGAAATGGGGCAAGGCCGCAGGGTTTGCAAATCTGGTATATATAAATGTAGGCACAGGCATCGCTGTCGGATCTGTATGTGACGGCAGGATCATCCGTGGTGGCAGCTGCAACGCCGGAGAAGCCGGCCACACCAAGGTCGGAGTCAGCCTGGGATTCAAGTGCGTATGTGGACGTGAGGATTGCGTGGAGACCATTGCATCAGGCATGGGCCTCGACAATCTAGCTCGCCACTTCAGTGCGGAGTTCCCAGACTCGCCTCTCGAGATACCCTCAGACACCAGGGTGGATGGCTCCAAAATCGTTGAGCTCGCAAAGGAGGGAGATTCTCTCTGCTCTAAAATCGTAGACATCGCTTCACAGGCGATCGCAGACCTCGTGATGAATGCTGTACGCTTCACAGACCCAGAGATCGTCGTGATGGGAGGAAGCGTCGTGTCAGACCCTTATATGTTTGAGCGCATGCTGGGCAAGCTCAATGCCCACACGATACGCTTTGTGACAGGTGGAATAGTACAGACCAGTCTCGACTCACGACTCGTGGGTCTTCTCGGCGCCGCTGCCGTAGCTATGCAATAAAAGATTATGAAAAAGATATTTACACTTATCGCATTTGTTCTCCTGATGTGCTCTTGCGCACAGGAGAAGAAACATGTGCTTGTGCTCACCGAAAGAGGAGGATGGCACGCAGAGTTCACCGCCGCTGCGACAAAATGGATTGTTGAGGAAGGCGACCGCCAGGGATTCGACGTCGTGGAGATCCATAACACAGACCCTATCACCAAGGATTTCCTTGCCGGTTTCGACGCAATCATCCAGCTCGATTACGTCACCTACACCTGGACAGATACACAGAAGCACGCCTTCATCGACTACATCGAGAACGGCAAGGGTGGCTGGGTCGGATTCCATCATGCATCCCTTCTGAACGACTTCGACGGCTACCAGAACTGGGAGTGGTTCTCCGATTTCCTCGGCCATATCCATTATGAGAACTATATCGCCGAACTAAGCGACGGTACCGTGAGCGTAGATGCAGCAGAGCATCCTGTCATGCAGGGTGTCAACCCAAGCTTTATCATCCAGGATGACGAGTGGTACATCTACGACAAGTCTCCACGCCTCGACCCAGCCATCAAGGTCCTCGCATCTGTCGATGAGAATTCCTACACCACCGACACTCAGATCAAGATGGGCGACCACCCAGCGGTATGGACAAACACGAAAAAGGCTGCCCGCAATGTCTATTTCCAGTTCGGCCACAGTCCGAAGCTCATCAATGACAACCCTGACTTCCTCAGGATGTTCTCCAACGCCATCACCTATGCCCTCGGAAAGAACGAGGCTCCGAAGCAGACCAAGCATGGCGATGCGGATGAGAAGATGCTCATTGCCTATGTATTCATGCCTAAGGAAATGCCTGATGCGACATATCTCACTCACATAAACTACGCATTCGGCCATGTGAACGAGACATTTGACGGAGTATATATCCCTGATCCGAAACAGTTCCACGAGGTCGCAGACCTCAAGAAGCAGTATCCTCACCTCAAGGTCGTCCTCAGCATCGGAGGATGGGGCAGCGGTCGTTTCAGCGAGATGGTGATCGACCCTGCCTGCAGGGCAAGCTTCGCCAAGGACTGCAAGCGCGTGATGGATGAATACGGCATCGATGGCATTGATATCGACTGGGAATATCCTACACAGGACATCGCTGGCATCTCAGCCGCGCCGACCGACACAGACAACTACACCCTGATGATGAAGGAGATACGCGAAGCCATTGGCCCTGACGCGATCCTCTCGCAGGCGACCTGCGGTTTCGGCCGCTTCATTGACTTCAAGAACGTTGACCAGTACATGAGCTACACCAACGTGATGTCCTATGACCTCGGCTGGGTACCATACCACAACTCCCCTCTCTATCCTAGCAAGTTCGCCGATCCCACACAGCTTTCTGTGTCTGAGTGCATCGACGCCCATCTTGCAGCTGGAATCAGCCCTGAGAAGCTCGTGTTGGGACTTCCATTCTACGGGCATGGCGAGAAGAACTTCCCTCGCGGGGTCGATGTCACCAAGGCTCACCTCCTTCCTGGATACACATATCATTGGGATGAAGAAGGCCAGGTGCCATATCTCACCAACGACAAGACTGGCGAGTTCGCGTTTGGATACGAAAACGAGAAGTCACTTGCCATCAAGGCTCAGTACGCTGTCGACAAGGGCCTGCGTGGAGCAATGTATTGGTCCTACACAGGCGACAACAAGTCTGGCGACCTGCGTCGCACCGTCTACCAGGTGCTCAATGGTTTCGACCCTGGTCTTGGCCTCAAATAAGACACAACACTATTTTAATCTACAAACTTTATGAGCATTTTCAGAACAAAACTGTTGTCGGTTCTGGCATTCATCATGACTGTCACATCGGCGACAATGTATGCCCAGGCACCTATCAAGGTAACTGGCCATGTTACTGACGCTGCTGACGGCACTTCCCTACCCGGAGTAATCGTCTATGCGAAGGACAACCCTGCAACTGCATCATCCGTAAACTTTGACGGATCGTACGAAATCTCCACCAAGGGAGACGCAGTTCTCGTTTTCACACTTCTCGGCTATGATGACGTAGAAGTCGCTGTTGAATCAAGATCTGTCATCGATGTGCAGATGCATATCGCGACATCAGTTCTCAACGAGTCGGTAGTTTCCGCACTCGGTATCGAGCGTCAGGCAAAGAGCCTTACCTATTCAACCCAGACAGTCAAGAGCGAGGAACTCACCCGCGCAAGAGACGTGAACATGATGAACGCTCTCGCTGGTAAGGCTGCCGGTGTGACCGTGACCCAGAATGCATCTGGACTCGGTGGCGCATCGAAGGTTTCTATCCGTGGTTTCCGTTCAGTAAACGGTAACAACCAGCCACTCTACGTTGTCAATGGTGTTCCTATCAGCAACAGCGTTGGCAACCAGCTCGGTTCACTCCTTTCGGGAGGTCATGACGGTGGTGACGGTATGTCAAACCTCAACCCTGACGACATCGAGAGCATCAGCATCCTCAAGGGTGCTTCAGCTGCCGCACTTTACGGTACAGAGGCCGCAAACGGTGTCATCATGATTACCACCAAGAAGGGTGCTGCAGGTCGCACAAGTGTGACATTCAACTCGAACACAACTGTTGACCAGGTCGCATATCTTCCTGAGTTCCAGAGCAGATATGGCGAGAGCGAAGGTTACTACAGCTGGGGTGGAAAGTATACTGGAAACCTCGACAAGCAGAAGCAGGTTCTTGATTTCTTCCAGACAGGTGTCTCTGCGATGAACTCATTCTCTGTATCTACCGGAACTGACCGTAACCAGACTTACATCTCTTATGGTAACACATCTGCAAAGGGTGTTTATGAGGGTAGCAAGTTCGGAAAGCACAACATCACCTTCCGCAATGTCACCAAAGCCGGCGAGAAGGTTACCCTGGATGCAAACTTCCAGCTCATCCATCAGGATGTCATGAACAGACCTCGTCCAGGTGGAGCTTATTCAAGCCCGCTCCCTGGTATCTACCACGTGCCTGTAGGACGTGACGTATCACAGTATCAGAAGGAGTTCGAGGTACTGGATCCAGACAGAAACATCATGTCTCAGGCATGGTACAAGGCTCTCCAGCCACATGAGGAGAACCCTTGGTTCCTTCTTCGCAACAGCCGCCAGCAGATCAAAGACCGTCTCATGGGAGGTCTCAATGTCAAGTATGATATCACTCCATGGCTCAACATCCAGGCTCGTGGAACTATCGATGCAGAGGCAAACCGTGAGGAGGTAAAGTTCTACGCGACCACAAACAACGCGACGACAGGTTCACAGAACGGTCTCTATGAGTATGGCCAGAACACCAGCGCAATGTACTATGGTGACGTCCTTGCAAACTTCAACAAGAAGTTCAATGACTTCAATGTTACAGCTACAGTCGGCGCAAGTGCAACTGACAACCAGGGACATGGCCTCTATTCTACATCTTATACAGGAAAGGGTCTTTCATTTGCAAACATCTTCACCGTTGCAAACACTGTAAACCAGAACTTCAGCCAGTGGAGCAACCACTCTCAGAAACTCGGCGTATTCGCTACAGCAAGCCTCGGCTTCAAGGATTATCTCTTCGTAGACCTTACTGCACGTAACGACTGGTCATCAGCTCTTGCTTACACAGAGAGCTTCAAGAAGGGATTCTTCTATCCTTCAGTTGGTGCTACCCTCCTCCTCAGCGAGATGGTATCTCTTCCTTCATGGATCAACTACTCAAAGGTTCGCGCTTCTTATGCGAACGTGGGTAACGACATCCCTACACGCATCACCAACCCTACCGGTTCTGTGAACTACAACGGCACAATCAACGCCAACACAACAGTTCCTTTCGGTGACCTCAAGCCTGAGATTTCTTCTTCAGTCGAGATCGGTACGGAGTGGCACTTCCTCAACGACAGAATCACTCTCGATGCTACATGGTATCAGACTCACACAACCAACCAGCTCTTCATGCTCAGCGCACCTGAAGGAAGTGGTTACCAGTACTACTATGTGAACGCAGGTGATATCCAGAACACCGGTTTCGAGGCTATTCTCGGCATCACCCCTGTCATGACCAACGACTTCATCTGGAAGAGCCAGTTCAACATGTCTTCAAACAAGAACACGATCGTACGTCTGCATGAGGACATCAAGCAGTTCGTACTGACAGATTCCGGTTCTGATGCATATCGCATGTGGCTCACAGAGGGTGGTTCTTACGGTGATTTCTACGGCTACAAGTTCGCACGCGACGAGCAGGGCAACATCATCTATGATGAGAACGGTCTCCCTACCAAGAGCGGTGACTACGGCTATGTAGGAAACGCAACTCCTGACTTCCTCCTTGGATGGAACAACAGCATTGACTACAAGAACTTCTCACTGAGCTTCCTCGTTGACTGCAGATTCGGTGGCAACGCCATGTCTCTTACACAGGCTGACCTCGACTTCTATGGCCTCAGCGAGACTTCTGCAGCAGCCCGCGACAAGGGTTATGTAGAGCTCGAGGGCAAGAAGATCAACGATATCGAGGGCTTCTACAGAAGAGTCGGAAACCGTGACGGTATCTCTGAGTACTACACTTACGATGCAACAAACATCCGTCTCCGCGAGCTGTCTCTCGGCTACTCTCTTCCTAAGAGATGGCTTGATGCTACTGGATTCGTCAAGGATGCTACATTCTCTATCGTCGGTAGAAACCTCTTCATCTTCTACTGCGCAGCTCCTTACGATACCGATGCATCCCTCTCAGCAGGTGCAGGTGTACAGGGCGTGGACTACTTCTCTGTTCCTGCCACAAGAAGCATCGGTTTCAACATCAAGTTAGGCTTTTAATCATGATGTCATTTATGAAAAGAACAATCATCCTTACAATATCAGCGGCAGCCGCTCTGTTATCGCTTGCCAGCTGTCAGAAATGGGAAGATTATAACACAAATCCTTACGGAGTCACACCTGAGCTTCTCGCTGCCGACTTCAATGATGTAGGTGTTTACTTCCCTAATATCCAGAAGGGTATCTATAACAATACCTGCGAGTGGGCATGGGAGATGCAGACTGCAACCAACCTCACAGCCGACACATGGTGCGGTTACATGATGAGTGCAAACCCATTCCAGGG
>JAKSJL010000063.1 GCA_024398295.1 Bacteroidales bacterium | reverse complement strand
CCTCGAAGCCTACGCGGCCCTTGATGCCGATGATGGTGTCACCCACGTGCATGTCGCGGCCGATGCCGTATGCGGAGCCTATGCGCTCGACTTCCTGGATGGCCTTTATCTTATCGGTGTACTCTACACCGTTCACTCCTGTAAGCTCTCCCTTGGTGAAGGTGAGGCTGAGGATCTCGCTGCCTGACTTGGTCACCTGCTTGAGATAAGCGCTCTCAGGGAGGCCCTGCTTTGAGTCAAGGATCTCGCCTCCGCAGATAGATGTGCCCCAGATACCTACGTTGTATGAGTACTTGAGCTTGGTGAAATCTGCGAAATAACCGTTTGCATTCAGGTAATCCACCTCTTCCTTACGGCTGAGGTTCTTGTCTCTGGTGAGTGTGATGATCTCCATCTTAGGGCAGAGAACGAGGAAGGTCATGTCGAAACGTACCTGGTCGTTACCAGCTCCGGTAGAACCATGTGCGATGGCGTCAGCGCCGATCTCCTTCGCATAGCGCGCGATGGCCATGCCCTGGAAAATACGCTCTGAAGATACTGAGATAGGGTAGGTTCCGTTTCTGAGGACATTTCCAAATACCATGTACTTGAGACTCTTCTCATAGTACTCCTGAGTGACATCGAGGGTGACATACTTCACAGCACCGAGCTTGTAGGCATTCTCCTCGTTTGTCTTGAGCTGCTCCTCGCTGAAACCTCCTGTGTTTGCGCAGGCTGCGTAAACCTCATAACCCATTTCCTTGGTAAGATACATCACGTTGTAAGATGTATCAAGTCCGCCGCTGAATGCGACCACTACTTTCTTCTTAGCCATATTCTATACTGTTTTATTTTTCTTTTTTATCTGCAGCTGCTGCCAGTACCTTGGCTGCCTCTGCGAGCTGCTGTGCGGCTGCTGCAAGGCTTGCCGCTGTAGGCTGGGTGCTAGGCTCCTCGCCTGGATGCTTGATCTCAAGATGCTCCTTAGGGTCGAAAAGCAGACCGGTGCAGATGCACATCTTGTAATCGTGTGACTCGAGTATGTCGAAGTGACGGCATCCCTCGCAGCCCTTCCAGAACTCTGGGTCGTCTGTGAGCTCTCCGAATGGTACAGGTCTGAATCCGAACTCATAGTTCAGCTTCATCACTGCTGCTCCCGTGGTGATGGAGAAGATCTTTGCATCTGGGAAGAGCTTCCTTGAAAGGATGAATGTCTGCTCCTTGATGCGTCTGGCGATGCCCATGCCTCTGAACTTGTGGGCAACGATAAGTCCTGAATTCGCTACAAAGCTTTTTCCGCCCCATGACTCGATGTATGAGAATCCTGCGAACTCTCCTTCGTCGGTTATGGCTATCACAGCCTTGCCGGCATCGATCTTCTGGCAGATGTACTCAGGGGTGCGCTTCGCGATACCTGTCTTGCGCTCCTGAGATGAGATGTAGATCTCCTCGCAGATGGCCTCTGCAAACTTCTTGTGGCTCTGGTCAGCCACCATTACTTTAATTTCCATTGACTTAACTATGGTACATAAACACCCTAACGGCAAGACAAACCTAGATTGTCAATTGCAATTATCTGGGTGAAAACTCTAATATTTTCATTGGGGATAAAATACAAAGAATTTCCGGATTTTGGGAGGACTAAAGGCCTCCTAGATTCGGACTTGGGAGCTAGATATGCTATATCTTGTATTCATATGATGCAAATCTAATAAAAATTGACCATATTTGCTACATATATGGAAAAAAAACTCATTTTATTTGATTTTGACGGTACACTCTGCGATACCAGAGAGAGCATCGTCAGGACTTATCACATGGTGATAGACAAACTTGGTCTCGAGGATAAGGATGACGAACTCCTTGCCTCGACCATTGGTACCCCTCTCGTAAAGGCCTATCCGTTCCTCTTTCCGCACATGACTCCGGAGGAGGCGACAAATGCTGTGGCTGTGCATCGCTCATTCTGGGATACGCGTCAGGACATACTCCAGCCCAAGCTTTTCCCTGGTGTAGCTGACACGCTCGCTGTGCTCGCGGACAAGGGATATACCATGACCATTGCATCAGCGCGTAGAAGAGATACTCTCAGGCATTATCTGGATATCTTCGGCGTGGCGCAGTATTTCGACTTCATTCTCGGAGTGGAGGATGTGGTGAATGCCAAGCCAGAGCCAGAGGCTGTGCTCGTGACCCTGGAGCACTATGGCTGTGATGCGGCGGATGCGCTCATGGTCGGCGACATGCCTGTGGACATCCTCATGGGAGCAGGCGCGAAGGTGGCCACATGCGGAGTCACCTATGGAAACTCCTGCCGCGAGGAGCTCGCAGCCTCAGGAGCAGACTACATTATCGATGAGTTCAAGGAACTTCTTGATGTCCCATTCATCAGCAAATAAACAAGAAAAAGATATGAAAAAGAATTCAGGAAACTATGATTGGCAGTTCTGCACAATCGGTGGCGTGACTCGCGTCATGATAAAGAGTGGAGCGGACATCGCTCACCTCGATGAGCTTGATAAGAAACTTTGGACCGTGCTCAGCTGTCCTGTGGACGGACTCGAGATGGATCCTGTGTCACTCGCAGCCATTGACACTGACGGCGATGGAAAGATCCGCGTCGATGAGGTAGTGGCTACCGCGAAGTGGCTTACCTCTGCTCTCAAGGACCCAGATATGCTTCTCAAGAGGGCTGATGTCCTGCCTCTTTCTGCTATCAATGACGCAGATGAGAAGGGTGCCGCTATCCTCGCCTCAGCGAAGCAGATCCTTTCAAATCTCGGTCTGGAGAAGGATGAGATCAGCGTGGCTGACACTGCAGACAGCGTGGCTATCTTCGCAAAGACCGGTCTCAATGGAGACGGTGTCATCACCGCTCAGTCCACTGAGGACGAGAAGCTTCAGGCTGTCATGGCAGCCATCATCAGCACTCTCGGCGCTTCTGCCGACAAGAGTGGTGTGGATGGCGTAGACGCTGACAAGATTAACAAGTTCTATGAGCTCTGCGACGCCTATGCTGCGTGGTCAGACGCCGCTACCGCTGAGATCCTTCCTTACGGTGCTGACACCGAGGCTGCGCTTGCAGCTTGCGAAGCCATCAAGGCGAAGGTCGCTGACTACTTCATGCGCTGCAAGCTCGCTGCTTTCGACGCAGACAGCACCTCTGCTCTCGACGTATCAGTGGAGCGCATCAGCGCCATCAGCGCGAATGACCTCTCTGCCTGCGCGGATGAGATCGCTACATACCCACTCGCACGTGTCACCGGCGAGCAGACACTCCCATTCAAGGGCATCAACCCTGCATGGCAGGGCACCTTCGATACGCTGAAGGCTGCTGTCCTTGACCAGGAGTTCCCAGGTGCAGAGTGCATCACTGAGGAGCAGTGGAAGTCAGTTACAGCCAAGTTCGATGCCTATGTGGCATGGAAGGGCGCGAAGGCCGGTGCAGAGGTGGAGCCTCTGGGACTCGAGGCCGTGAAGGGCTTCATCGCAGATGCGAAGAAGGACGCTCTTCTCAAGCTCGTCGAGGATGACCTCGCCGTGAAGCCTCAGGCTGATGCCATCGATGCTGTGATCAGGTTTGTGCACCTCTACCGCGACTTCTATGGTTTCCTTGGGAACTATGTGACTTTCAATGATTTCTATTCTCCAGATGTGAAGGCTGCCTTCCAGGCTGGAAAGCTCTATATCGATCAGCGCTGCTGCGAGTTCTGTATGAAGGTTTCAGACATGGGAGCTTCTGCTGCCAGCGCTGGCCTCAGCGGCATGTTCCTCGTATACTGTACCTGCACATCGAAGGCCAAGGGCAAGACCATGAACATCGTGGCAGCCATCACCAAGGGCGAGGTCAATGACCTGCGTCCAGGCAAGCGTGCCGTTTTCTATGACAGGGACGGTGGCGACTGGGATGCTACAGTAGTGAATATCGTGGAGAATCCTATCAGCGTAGGCCAGGCATTCTGGACTCCTTACAGAAAGCTCGCGAGACTCGTCGAGGACAGAATCTCGAAGACAGCTTCAGAGAAGAATACCAAGGTTACAGCGGATATGACTTCGAAGGTGGAGACCGCAGAGGTGCCAGAGAATGCGCCAAAGAAAGCTCCATTCGACATCGCGAAGTTTACCGGTATCCTTGCAGCCGCAGGCTTGGCATTCGGCGCCATCCTCGCTGGTCTCGGAGTGATCGCGTCTACATTGGCATCACTCAAGTGGTGGCAGCTCATTCTCGTCATCGTGGTGGTGCTGCTCATCATCTCTGCTCCTTCGATGATTCTCGCATACATGAAGCTGCGCAAGAGAAACATCTCTCCACTTCTCAATGCCAATGGTTGGGCAATGAACTCGCTCGTGAAGCTCAACATCCGCTTCGGAAACACCATGACATCGCAGGCCAAGCTTCCTAAGGTGGCTGGTAAGGACCCATTCGGAAGCAGGACCCCAGCATGGCTCAAGTGGCTCCTCGGCGTCATCGTCATCGCCGCTGCTGTGTTCGCTTACCTCTACACCCACCACCAGCTGCCATGCCAGAAGAAGGCGGAAGAAGCTGTGGAGCAGGTAGTTGAGGTTTCTGCTGACTCTACTTCTGTAGAGACCGCAGCTCCAGTGGAGACTGTAGAAGAAGCTGCTGAAGAGGTGGCATAAATTCTATCGGATATGAACAATTTCGGTCTTATGCGCGTCGCTGCGGCAGTCCCTATGGGGCGTGTCGCAGACGTGCGTACAAATGTGTCGCAGATACTCTCCCAGATGAAGGAGGCCGAGGAGAAGCAGGTCGCACTGCTGGTCTTCCCGGAGCTCTGCGTCACGTCATATACCTGTGGTGACCTCTTCGGGCAGAACCTGCTGATCGAGGCCGCCGAGAGGGGAGTGGAGCAGATCGCCGCAGCTACCGCGTCTAGCGACATGGCAGTCGTGGTCGGCGCGCCTGTGCGTATCAATGCGAAACTGTATAACTGTGCCATTGTCCTGAAGAATGGATATGTGCACGGTATCGTCCCAAAGATCTATCTTCCTAACTACAATGAGTTCTACGAGGCACGCTGGTTCGCTTCCGGTGCGGACTTTCTCGATGGATGCGAGACCCTTGCATGCATCACCTACGCAGGCTCAAGCTGCGTCTGCGTGTCGCCAAACCTCCTTTTCAAGCTTGGCGAAGCCACAGTCGGCATAGAAGTGTGCGAGGACCTCTGGGTCCCTATCCCGCCTTCTTCAAGTCTCGCGCTCGCAGGTGCTGACATCATCGTAAACCTTTCTGCCTCAAATGAGGTGCTGATGAAGCATATCTACAGGAAGGACCTCGTGAAGAACCAGTCAGCCCGTACCATTTCGGCATACGTATACTGCTCATGTGGCTATGGTGAGTCTACACAGGACCTCGTGTTCGCAGGCTCGTCGCTTATCTGCGAGAATGGAGCCCTGATGGCAGAGAATGAGCGCTTCCTTATGGAGAACTCCATGATAGTGAGTGACATAGATGTCGAGAAACTAAAGGTGCTCCGTCAGAAGGAGACCACATACTACTCGGTAGGACCAGATGGTACGAAGTCTTCAGAGCTCTATCATTACTATACACATTGTGAGCTCGGTGATGCTGTGCAGACAGACTTCGAGAGCAGCCTTCTCAGATACGTAGAGCCTCATCCATTCGTACCGGGTGGCGATGAGGCAGAGATCGACAGAAGAGCGCGCGAGATCACGTCCATCCAGGTGATGGGACTTGCGTCGCGCCTTCGTCATATCAACTGCAAGACAGCCATCATTGGTATCTCAGGAGGTCTCGACAGCACCCTGGCGCTTCTTATCGCCGCTCTCGCATTTGACCGTCTCGGATGGTCTCGCGACAGGATCATTGGTGTTACGATGCCTGGTCTGGGCACGACCCAGCGCACACATTCAAATGCAGTGGACCTCATGGAGGCTCTCGGCATCACTTCGCGCGAGATCAGCATTGTCCCTGCCGTGAACCAGCATTTCCTGGACATCGAGCAGGATCCTTCGGTGCATGACGTGACTTACGAGAACTCCCAGGCGCGCGAGCGCACCCAGCTTCTCATGGACCTCGCAAACAAGGAGAACGGTATCGTCGTCGGCACAGGTGACCTGTCTGAGCTTGCGCTTGGCTGGGCTACATACAACGGTGACCACATGTCCATGTACGGCGTAAACACCAGCATCCCTAAGACTCTCGTCAAGTACCTGGTGAAATGGGCCGCCATCAATAGATTTGCCGAGGACAAGGCAGCTAGCCGCACGGCGAAGGAGATTCTCCTTGACATCGTCGACACTCCTATCAGCCCAGAACTCACCCCAGCGGATGAGAATGGAAACATTGCGCAGAAGACCGAAGATCTCGTGGGCCCTTACGAGCTCCACGACTTCTTCCTCTATCATTTCTTCAGGTTCGGCTACTCTCCATCGAAGGTTTATTTCCTCGCGAAGAAGGCCTTCATCGGCAGGGAGTCTGATTCCAATGTATTCGTGGGCCCAGAAGGCCGCGCAAACAAGTATACAGAGGAGGATATCATGAAGTGGCTCAAGAAGTTCTACTGGAGATTCTTCAGCCAGCAGTTCAAGCGCTCGTGTCTCCCTGACGGCCCTAAGGTCGGTTCGGTCACACTCTCTCCACGCGGCGACTGGCGCATGCCTTCGGATGCGGTCACAGCTCTGTGGATCAATGATTTAGAAAATCTCTAGAGGTTCTCGAAATCCTCTATCGTAGTAGAAATATACTTGTTCAGATTCGTGTCGTGCTCGCCGAATTTGTACAAGTATATTTTCGCTTTACCCGTGTCCTTGAAAGACTCGTATGCGTCTTCTGAGTTAAAGCACGGCACAGTGCTGTCTGCGGTGCCGTGATGCAGGAATCCAGGGGCCTTCGGAGTCCATCCCTCGTATGTGCTGCACTGCTCCATGGCCTGGATGAAATCGGTGTCTGTGCCCTCAAGTATGCCTGTCATGAAGGTAGGGGAGAAGGTCTTCCGCGCTGTGCCTGAGAAGTGCATGAGAGCGGCGCTCTGGCTGTTCGTGGCGCTGAGGAACAGCTCGGTGGATGGACGTCCCAGCGATGGGGAGAACTTGTTCAGCGAGTATCCTGCCCAGCTGTAGAGCATCAGCGATCCATATTCCTTGTCTGGATGAGCGAAGATGTTCATCATCATGTGGAGGATGGAATACGGGCCGGCGAGGCTCGAGGTCGCCAGCACATGGAACTCATCGGCGTGGTTCTGCTCCATGTCCCTCTGGGCGAAGAGAGCCTCGCCGGCTCCTTCTGACCAGCCTGTCAGCAATATCTCATTTGTGTAGCCTATATTCTTGGTATCCAGGAATTTCCTTGCCGCTCTGATGGCGTCCATGCAGTCTATGTTCATCTCTGGATAGTAGATGAATGGATGGTCTTTCCTCGAGGTTATGCCATATCCAATGTACTCGGGCACCACGACGCAGTAGCCATGTGACGCGAGAGGAAGAATGCAGGAGACGATGTCCTTCGAGATGGTAGGTGTGCCCTTGTAGCCAGAGAAGTTGTTCATCGGCAGAAAGCCTATCGGGAGCACCGCGCCATGGAAGTAGGCACAGAGCTGCGCTTCGCTGATGCCTGCCGGCATGGCTACCAGCGCCTCAGAATTCAGCGTGTCGTTCTGGTAGGTGGTCGTGTAGATGATCTTATAAAGTTCAATGTCATTGGTCAGCAGCTCCTTGTCCGTGTTAAGGCACATGGCCTGTATCTGCTCCTTGGACATGGTGCCGTTCAGTGACGAACTTTCGAGAGGGAAGGTCTCTGGCACGATGGGGCCTGGCCGCGAAGGGTCAATGACTTCGCAGGCCCAAACCATGATCATGGCTGCCACAAATGCTATTTGCTTACTCCATCTCATCTTTCATCTTCTCTGCGATCGACTGTGCTATCACAAAGCCCATCGACCAGGCTGCCTGAAGGTTGAATCCTCCCGTAATGGCATCAACATCAAGTACTTCTCCACCGAAGTAAAGTCTAGGATGTTTCTTCGCCTCGAGAGTCTTAAGTGAAATCTCGCTCAGCGACACACCTCCGCAAGTTACGAATTCTTCCTTGAAATGTCCTCTTCCTCTGGTCTGATATGTGTCACAGACAAGGGTCGAGGCGAGGCGGGCTAGTCCTTTTCTTCCCATCTCCGCCCAGCGCATGTCTTCGCGTATGCCGCTGCGCTGGAGTATGTGCAGCCACAGTCTCGAAGAGAGGACTTCTGGATATACACTAGAGCATTGGCGTGAAGGATACTTGCTCGCAAACTCCTGAAGCATCAGCTTTGCATCTTCCTCGTTTGCGTCCCCAAGCCAGTTCAGTATGATAGATGTACAGTACTGACATTCAGCGAGAAAACGCGCTCCATATGAAGAAAGTTTGAGGATGGCGGGGCCGCTCGCACCCCAGTGTGTCAGCAGCAGCGGGCCGCTTGCGGAAAACTTCGTGCCGGCGATCTTCGCCGTCGCGTTTTCCACTACCGCGCCCATGAGGTCAGTGAGACCCTGGCCAGGAATGTTCAGGGTGAAAAGCGACGGTACTGGAGGGACTATTTCAAGCCCCAGGGGCTCCAGCATCGCGAATCCGCGAGCCTTCGGCGAGCCTCCTGTCGTGACCACCACGAAGTCGGCTTCCGCTGTGGTTAGGGCCCCGTCTGCGCCTGCCAGCGTCACGCGAAAGCCTTCCTCGATGAGTGTAGCCTTCTGTGAACAATGCACCTGCACGCCATGCTTTCTCAGCAGATGCAGGAGTGTGTTCACGATCTGCATCGCGTCCTGCGACTCTGGAAATACGCAGTGGTCATCCTGGAGCACCACGGGAACTCCTTCATTCTCAAACCACTGGCATATGTCATTCTGGTCGAAGACGGAGAGCGCTCGCTTCATGAGCTGCGCTCCGCGAGGGTAGGCCTCTGAGAGATTTCCTATCGCTTCAAATGAGTTCGTGAGGTTGCACCTTCCTCCACCGGTGATGGCGACCTTCATGAGCGGCCTTCGCCCTGCCTCATAGATGACCACTTCAGCTGTAGGCATGAGCCTTTTCAGCTGAATGGCACAGAAGCATCCGGCAGCGCCGGCACCGATGACGATCGCTTTCATGTCGTAAATATATGAATATTAATTGGGACTACTCCTTTTGTTTTGGAGAATAATTGCCTATTTTTGGGAAATATTTCACACTTGTACAGCTAATGTTGCAGATTCATTGCCTTAATACCGACACGACCAAGTCATTTGTCGAGGGAACTACCCTTCAGGAAGTGCTTGCAGAATTTGAGTTTGACCGTCCTTATCCCATCGTTTCAGCCAAGGTGAACAATGTCTCTCAGGGACTCAGGTATCGCCTTTTCAACAGTCGCGACGTCCAGTTCCTGGACATTACGGACAGAAGTGGCATGCGCGTCTACTGCCGCTCGCTCTGCTTCCTGCTTGCGAAGGCTGCGCGTGATGTGTTTTCAGGATGCACGCTCTACATCGACTGCCCTATCTCGAATGGCTATTTCTGTAACATCATCAAGTCGGATGGCTCCCGCATCTCCGCGCAGGACATCGAGCTCATCAGTGCCCGCATGAAGGAGATAGTGGCTGAAGATATGCCATTCCACCGCAGGGAAGTGCCTACAGAGCAGGCTTGCAGCATCTTCAAGGATCTCGGATACAATGATAAGGTGAAGCTCATCGAGACAAGTGGAGAGGTCTACATGGACTACTACCTTCTCGGTGATACTCCTGATTATTATTATGGCCGTCTGGTACCATCTGCTGGCTTCCTCACTCTGTGGGGCCTTATCCCATACCAGGGAGGAATGCTCCTGCAGCTGCCTGACAGGCATAATCCTAGCCAGCTTGCTCCTTTCGTGGATCAGCCGAAGACCTTCGAGATGTTCAACGAGAGCCGTAAGTGGAACAACTATATGAACCTTGCGACTGTGGGTGACGTAAACCATGCGATCCAGAAGGGCAATGCCAGCGAGCTCATCCAGGTGGCAGAGGCTCTCCAGGAGAAGAAGATCGTGCAGATAGCTGAGGAGATAAACACCAGGTTCCGTGGCGACGATCATGTCCGCCTGGTTCTTATCACTGGCCCAAGCTCAAGTGGAAAGACCACCTTCTGCAAGCGTCTCAGCGTGCAGCTCAAGGCCTGCGGACTTCGCCCTGTATCATTCTCGACGGATGATTATTTCGTGAACAGAGTTGATACTCCGAAGCTTCCGGACGGCTCGTACGACTTCGATAATTTCGACACCGTGGACCACGATGCACTTCAGCGCGACATCATCACACTGCTGGGAGGTGGGGAAGTGGATGTTCCAGAGTATAACTTCACCACAGGTATCAGGGAGTACAATGGCAAGCGCCTGAAGCTCGGTCATCATACCGTGCTCCTCGTCGAGGGTATCCATGCCTTGAACCCTATGCTTACGAACCTTATCCCAGATAGCCAGAAATACAGGATTTTCATCTCTACACTCACCAGTACGGCTCTTGACAACCATAACTGGATCCCTACCAGCGATAACCGTCTTCTTCGCCGTATCATCCGTGACTACAACAAGGGCGCCTTCACTGCGCGTCAGACCATCAGCCAGTGGCCAAATGTCTGCGAAGCTGAGCAGAAGTGGATACTTCCTTATCAGGAAATGGCAGATGTGATGTTCAACTCAGCATATCTCGTGGAGTTTGCCGTACTTAGAAATCACGCAGAGCCTATTCTTGCAAGCGTGCCGAAGAACTGTCCAGAGTATGCCGAAGTGCATCGACTCTCGAAGTTCATCCACTACTTTAACCAGGTACCAGACACAGAGATTCCTTCGACCTCGCTTATCCGAGGCTTCATCGGAGGCTCAAGCTTCATAAAGTAGCACAGCAGCTCCACGGCCATCATTGGCACCCCGAAGGAGTAAAAAGAATCGGAGATTTTGGCAAGTACCAAAATCCCCGATTTCTTTTTTACCCTGTCGTCATCACGCCTTGCTGTCGCAAGCCGCGGATGCCGACACCCGCTTCCGTGCCGCGGGTGGCACGTCCTTCTTGGGTGTCAATGAAGGCCGTTCCGCTATAGCTGTGCTACTTTGTGCCGAAGATTCTGTCGCCAGCATCACCGAGACCAGGGACGATGTATGCGTCAGAGTTCAGGTGATCGTCGACTGAAGCCACGAAGATGTCTACGTCAGGATGTGCCTCCTGTACCTTGGCGATGCCTTCTGGAGCTGCTACAAGGCACATGAGTCTGATGTTTGCACATCCGCGCTCCTTGAGCATCTGGATAGCGTCGCATGAGCTTCCTCCGGTCGCGAGCATAGGATCTGTCACGATCACAAGTCTCTGCTGGATATCCTCAGGAAGCTTGCAGTAGTAAACGACAGGAGTGTGAGTCTCTTCGTTTCTGTAGAGGCCGATATGGCCAACCTTGGCTACAGGAACCAGTGTGAGCAGTCCGTCTACCATACCTATACCTGCGCGGAGGATAGGGACGATGGCGAGCTTGCGACCAGACACCTTCTTTGCAGTCATCTTGCAGATAGGTGTGTCAATCTCTACCTCCTCCAGAGGAATGTCTCTGGTTACCTCGTAACCCATGAGGAGTGAGATTTCCTTGAGGAGCTCACGGAAGTCCTTCGATCCGGTCTCCTTCTCTCGCATGATGGTCAGCTTGTGCTGAATCATCGGATGGTTGATGATGTGTACTTCGCTCATAGTGTATTTGTGTGATTAGTTATTTCTGGCTGATGAGATACTCTGCGATCTGAACTGCATTCAGTGCAGCACCCTTCTTGATCTGGTCTCCAGAGAGCCAGAGGGTGATTCCGTTCTCATTTGCAAGGTCCTTGCGGACGCGACCTACATACACGTCATCCTTGCCTCCTGTGTAGAGAGGCATAGGGTAGGTGAGGGTAGCAGGGTCATCCTGAAGAGTCACTCCTGGAGCTGCGGCGATAGCGGCCTGTACCTCCTCGACGGTCAATGGCTTCTCGGTCTCGATCCATACGGCCTCGGAGTGAGAGCGCAGTGACGAGATGCGTACGCACATCGCAGATGTCTTCACGTCGGAGTGAAGGATCTTCTTTGTCTCATTGAACATCTTCATCTCCTCCTTCGTGTAACCATTGTCCTGGAA
>JAKSJL010000062.1 GCA_024398295.1 Bacteroidales bacterium | reverse complement strand
ATACATTATTATTTTTATCACTCGCATCTATTTTCTCATTATCTGCCCACGAGATGATGAGAACACGAAGGGCGTCATCACCCAGATCGCCCTCCCTGGCTACGAGGAGTTCAGATAGCCCTCCCCCGCAAACGGCTCAGGCAGCAGGACTACCACCCGCCCAGGGTGCTGTCCTTATGTGTGAACTCCTGCTCCATCTGAGGGCCTTCCCAGGTGAATTTGTAGATGTCATAGCACTCATTTCGAGGGCCATCAAGTGTCGCCATCGCCGTGTAGTATGTATGGCCCACCTCAAACTTCGTGGTCGAGGTGCCATCTCCTACGCCATCGTTGTTATGCGCGTATACACCCACGAATGTCGAGCCGTAGTTGTGATGGTAATCGGTGACAAACTTTCTGTCGAAATACTCTCCTGGCGAAGAATAACCGAGAGCTCGGATCTGGAGGCTGTCTGCTGTCTGCCCCACCCACGGGATATCTGTCACGAGCTCATTCAGCTTGATGTCATACGGATAGACATAATCCCAGGTGCCTTTGATCCTGTAACGGAAGCGAATATCCTTGAAGATGCTCTCGCGTGCTGTATGGATCGTTGTCCAGAAAAGCTTGCCATTTGCTTTGTTGCTTTCCGCATCTACAACGAAGCCGTACACCCAATAATCAGTATCCGGATGAAGGAAGTTCTGGGTGTAATCTGTCTTTCCATAACTAAGATTATGAGATGCAAAATCTGCGACGACGGTCTCCAGATGCATGTAATGATCATGGCGCCACTGCACGTACTCCACGTACGCGCTGTCAAGGGCTAGGTCCATGAAGAGCTGCTCGTACTTGTCCGGATCGACTCCTGGGACGACTCTGTCCACACTATAAAGGAAATATGCAGGACGGTCTGGCGTGAAGGTGATATCCGCAAATCCTGCGGAAACTCGGTTTATCTTGATGTCAATGCTCACGTCCGGTCCCGACTCAAAGTCAGCATACTGGTCACATGCCCAAAGAGAGAGAGCAGCAAAGACCATGACGAAACAACGGAAATACTTATTCTTCATTTTCTAGGATAGTCTTTACAGTATAAACAAAACGCATGCAGCAAATCTGGTGGCTACCGTAGTAGCCAAAATTGTACTGGATATTTGAGCTTGCCCATCGAACCTTGGCCTTGGCGGCTATGGCAAATGGGATGGTATCATCCTCGATGGAATGCATCATGTACACAGGAGCTTTTGGCTGCCATGCCAGAGAGAGGATGGAGTTCTCTGTCATCACCTGATACAGCAGAGATATCTCAGTGCTCGTGCGGTCAAATGCCAGAGGAGTCAGGATATCGTCGGTCTGCTTAGACCCAATGATCTGGTTCATCTTGAGTGTCGCCACATTCTTCTCAAGGAACCACTCCTCAACCCTTTCACTTACCCTAGGGAGAAGAAGCTTGTCGATAAGATCGTCGCTCAGATGGTTTCCCTTGATCATTCCTACTATCACAAATGGCACTCCGCAAGGGTAGTTGGCGGTATTTGACTCGATATAGCTCTCGAAAGTAGCCTTGATATCGTAGATGCCTCCCCCCGCAAACACTCGTTTGATGTCGATAGGACGCGCACTTTCTGGGCCATGATCGCGCTCGATAAGATACTCGGTCGCCATAGTCACAGCGCCTCCCTGAGAGTATCCCATGAGATAGATATCAGGATTCTCAGGCTCACGGCCTATGGCCTTCAAGAATGGATGAACAGCTAGATACATGTCTACAACGCCACGTGCGGTAAGCTCCATCATAAGATACGGATGATAAAGATGGCTCGTGATACCATAACCTATATAGTCAGGCACCACCACGGCATAGCCCAGCTGTGCAAGCTGTCCCTCCAGAGGGAATGAATTTGATGGGCACTCCCTATTCGCACCCATTGTATAATGAGATACAAGTATGACTCGCTTGATGGCTCCATCTGCAGGCATTATGACCTTTCCTGAAAGCGTGATTGGCTTGCCATATTCATCAGTGGACCTGTAAATACCGCTGATCTCTATCACCTTTCGCTTCTGCTGCCACTTCAGGAAGTTCTGGATGAAATCATTTATGGTACAGCTTGTGGCCTTTGTCTGAGCGAGACTGGTCTCAATGAATTCGTTGACAGATGTACCATCCGGAAGGATAGTTTCGTCTGGCAGGCCATTGCTGAGATCAACCACTCCCCTCGTGGTAGGCTGGAACATCGAAAGGTCTGAAGAATCCAATGCGTCGAAGTCGACATAAATGTCTTCATTCAGCACACACCCTGTAGCCAGGACGGCGAACATCAGAAGATAGATTATTCTTTTCATAGCTCTAGAGTGTAATACCTACGCTCACGCTGACAAGGCGTGAGCCAAACAGATAAACTTCATACAGATGGTTCAATGACACCAGTCCACCCAGATCGACCGATGCGAAGTATCGGCCCATGGTGCCTCGGACACCGACCACATTCAGATACATGACCGGGGCACAAGCCGTAGCGCGAGACAGGTAGTCAAGCCTGGACCCCGTGTTGATGTTAAGGCCCGCACCCAGTCCACTATGCATAGAGAAATGTGGACGACGCAAGTATGTAAACGAGGCCACCGGCATGAGACTGATATTTGAGAAGTGATCAAGTCCGTCACTGCAAAGAAGATCTCCACTCCCGTTATATTCCAGTTCTTCCCAGCTGACAGAACTGAAGTCAGCCATGGCGCCTACGGAGAACCACTTGGTCACATTGTAGTCGGCAGAAAGAAACCAATGCTGGGAATAATGATAGTTACCCTTCAGCCGCACTGTTTCTGTCTCAGGCAGAAAGCCAAAGAATGCGCTCTCGTTACGCCAGACAAGGGATTCAAACATCTGATCTCCCCAACCTATGCTGAGGTCAAGCTTCCCACCAGAACTCTGCGCCGAGGATAACTGTGGCATGACGATCATCGCCAAAGCCACAAGTAAAAGTCTTAGCCTATTTTTCATGAATACACTGTGCATTGACACAAATATACTCATAAAATGGAGAAAAATGCCTAGCAGCAGAAGATGTTGAGGATCTGGAGGCACATGCGGCCGTTGTGATAAGGGCATTTCCAGCCGTTGGCCTTGTCCTCAGTGAGGTCAGGGGTACCGTTTACGTCGCAGCTCCAGTACCACTCTCCATTCTCCCAGTCGATGAGATGGGACTTGATATACTCGAGAGTCTTGATGGCAAGATCAGCGCCTTCATTGATTCCCAGATACTTCCACGCCCAGAGATTGCCTACTACGGTCTCTGCCTGCACCCACCATGGACGTGAGTCCTCGACCGTGCCATCGGCAAACATCTCATTGTTCAGCGAGCCATCGGCACAGTAGCCCTCCATACCGGCCTTGTATAGCTTCTCGCACATTGGCTTGAAGCGATTCATGACATCGATATCCTTCAATGAATAGATGCACTCCATGGCAAGCCACGAAGTCTCCACGTCATGGCCATAAGACTTCTTGCCAGGCTGGATGACATTCCACTGCCTGTCAAAATACAGCTCCAGATGACCATTGTCCTGATTCATGATCTTCGTGGACATGATCTCCAGCAGATGCTCCACACGCCCACGGAGGCCCTCATCTGGCCATACGCGATATAGCGAAGCATAACCCTCCAGGAGGTGGAGGTGCGAGTTCATGGTCTTGTCGGCATTGATGTCCTTCTCGCTGAGGCACATATCCTCAAGAGGCGAGAAATCGCGCGCAAGCGCTTCGATGTAGCCACCATTCTCACGGTCAGCGAAATGCATCTCGACGGTGCGGTAAATGCTGATGGCGCCCTTCAGGGCCTCCTCGTCGCGGGTGGCTGCATAGAACTCGCTGAGAGCGTAGATGCCGAAGCCGTGCGCATAGAGCTGCGCCTTCGTGTCCTTTTTCTCTCCATTTGCATCGACAGTCCAGTACACGCCACCATACTTATGGTCCACAAAGTGCTCAAGGAAGTACTCCTTCGCCTTGCTTGCCGCGAGAAGATACTCCTTCTTCCTGGTGTGCTTGTAGGCTGCCGAAAAGGCCCAGACGATCCTGGAGTTAAGGACAGCATATCTTTCTGCATCTGTATCAATGACTCCGGACGCATCCTTACGACCATGGAATCCGCCATGGTGGTCATCCATATCGAGCCAGAAGTTCAAGATGTTGTTTTCAAGGATGTTCTTCGCATCCTGAAGAAGGATATCTGTCTTATTCGCCATAATCTGCCAATTTAAAATTTATCTAATATACTAAAGATTAATCAATATGAATCCAATAGGTTAATAATTGATTAGGGCTTGATAAAAATATACAATCACAAGCCAAGCATCTCTCTCACCCCCACGAATTCATAGCCCTTTTCGCGCAATTCCGCGATGAGCTCGGGAAGGTGGTCATAGAACTTGTCTGTACGCTCTGGGACAGTACCGAAATGGATGAGCATGAAGTGGCCATTGAGACCATTGGGGTCAGAAGCCTCGCATTCGCGTATCTTCTGGAAGATGTCCGCGCTGCTGCGGTAACTCTTCATCGCCGGGTAGGTATAGTCTGCATTGGTGCCAGTGCCCGGAGTGAAGTTTATCACCTGCAGGCCCATCTCGCGAGCCCACTTGCAGATGGTCTCGTTGTAGTACTCATAAGGCGGGATGAAGAACGGAGCCGACTCCTTCGTGATGCCGAATCCAGCTAGCTGCGCGTAGCTCTTCTCCATGTCGGCGACGAACTCCTCGCGGGTGACGAGCAGTTTGTCATTGTCCTCCCAAGGGCAATAAAGAAGATGCCCGTAGCTGTGGCTACCCACGTAATGCCCCTCATCCAGAAGGCGCTGGATCACCTCGGGAAACATCTCATAGAACTGGCCTGTGAAGAAAAAGCCTCCCTTCACGTCGGCATCATGCAGGGCGCCGATGATGGCGTCCGCCCCGTCCGCCTTGTCCGCAGCGGTGAACACCAGGCACACCCGCTTCTGCTGGGGATCGCCCCTGTTGATTCCATCACGATAGTAGACATTACCCTGTGCATGCAGGGTGATACTGGCCAATGCAACTGCGAGGCCCACAAAAAAACGCTTCATTTTCTCCTATTTTTCCTACAAATTTAGTACATTTGTCTTATAACTAATAACCACATACCAAATGGCAGTAATAGGAATCGACCTGGGAGGCACAAAGATTTCCGCTGCGCTCTTCCACGCTGATGGAAAAATGCTCATCAAGGAGCATTGCCTGCTCAACGGAGCGGCAGGCACAGAGGTCGCCGACTTGATCATTGAGCTGGTCAGCAGACTGATGGAGCAGAAACCCCGTACCCACATAGATGCATTGGGCATTTGCGTGCCCGGCATAGTGTATTCAAGAAAGGAGACCGTCTGGGTTCCGAACATCCCTGGATGGGATGACTTCCCTCTCAAGGAGTATCTTCACAAGAGGCTGGATATCCGACATCTGAAGATCTGCGTCGAAAGCGACCGCACATGCTACATCCTCGGCGAGGCCTGGAAGGGTTCCGCGAAGAGATGCACCGACGCCATCTATCTCGCGGTAGGCACTGGTATCGGTGCCGGCATCCTTCTGGACGGACGCATCATCCATGGGGCCAATGATATCGTGGGCGCGACCGGATGGATGGCCCTCGAGGCACCATATAACGAAGAATTCATCCCCGTGGGATGCTTCGAGTACTACGCATCCGGAAACGGCATAGGAAACCAGGCGAAGATACTCTGGGGCGACGACACGAAGACCAGCTACGACGTGTTCGAGAAGTATGGAGAGGACCCTGTCGCCACCCAGATTCTCGACAAGGCCATCGAGATGTGGGGCATGGCCACAGCAAATCTGGTGAGCCTTTTCAACCCAGAGAAGATCATCTTCGGCGGTGGCATCTTCGGTCCTGCGGTCAAGTTCATCCCACGCATCTACGAGGAAGCCTGCAAGTGGGGACAGCCTATCTCCATGAAGGACGTGAAGTTCGTAGCCTCATCCATTGAGGGAAATGCCGCACTCCTCGGAGCGACAGCTCTCGCCATCAGAGCCATCAACCCTATCAATTTCCTATAGGATATGAAGAAGAACTACAGCACCTCGGCAGTATTTGTAGCCGCATGCGCGGGAATGGGATTCTTCGGAGTGACAATGCTCTCGCTCGGCCCCATCCTCGGTCAGCTTAACACCATCGTGGAAGGGGCGAATGCCCTGCCATCCACCATGTCCATTGGCATAATACTCGGCACAGTCCTCTTCGGGCCGATAGTCGACAAATTCGGCTATAAATGGCTGCTGATCATCAGCTCCGCCCTCGCGCTGCTCGGTGTGCAGGGCCTGGCGCAGTTCAGCCAGATCGGCCTTCTGCACGCGTCCATCGCGTGTCTCGGCCTCGGCGGCGGCATCCTGAACGGCCTCACGAATGCCCTTGTGTCCGACATCTACGACGACTCGAAAAGAGGCGGAAGGCTCGGTGTTCTGGGAGCATTCTACTGCATTGGAGCATTGCTTTGGACACTTCTGAACTACTTCATCGCTGACTTCCACACGCCTCTGTACGCGATGTCCGCCCTCATGGCCGGCTTCATCGCATACTTCTGCTGCATCGCATTCCCACAGGCCAAGCCTTCGGAGAATGTCTCGCTGAAGAAATCATTGGGACTCCTTAAATACCCTGCCCTCATCCTCTTCGCCATCGTGCTCTTCTTCGAGAGCGGCTTCGAGGGAGCCAGTGGAAGCTTCACCGTCGAGTTCTTCACGAAGACGGGAGCCATGAACGCGAAGGCCGCCACCCTTGCCATGACCTGGTTCACGATAGGCATGATGGCGGGCCGCTTCCCTCTGGGAGCGATCACCAGAAAACTCAAGGACCTCGGCACACTCTACACCTACCTCAGCGTGGCTCTCGTAGGTGTCATCGTGTTCTGGCTTGCCCAGACCCCTGCCGCAGCATACGCGTCGATGACGCTCATCGGATTTGGCGTTGGAGCCACCTATCCAGTCATATTGAACTTCATCGGAGGCACCTTCCGCGAGCTGTCTGGCACCGCGATGTCGGTAGCATTGTTCATCGCCCTGCTCGGACAGTACAGCTTCAACAGCATCAGCGGCACCGCCTTCAAGGCCGGCTCCTACACCACGCTCCCTACCCTTCTTATCTTCGCCGTGGTGGCCATGATGTGCCTTGTGCCCGTGGCCCTGAAGGTGGCTGGAAAAATGAAGAAATAACTGTAAAACTTTATAAACCAATCATTAATTTATTCAACAAAATGTACGCAAAAGAATGGAAAAAGAACGCCATGGGCGTTATGGACAAGATTGAGGAGACTCAGATGGAGAAAATCCAGGAGGTAGCTACCCTTATGGCTGACACTATTCAGTCAGGTCACCTCGTTCACACTTTTGGTTGCGGTCACGCAAACCTTCCTATCGAGGAGATGTACCCTCGCATCGGTGGTTTCGTAGGCTTCCACCCTCTCTGTGAGCTCCCTCTCACATTCTTCACTCATATCACCGGAGAGATGGGTATCGACCAGTTCCTCTTCCTTGAAAGAACAGAGGGTTACGGAAAGACCATCATGAGCAGCTGGAACTTCGATCCTCAGGACGTTATGTGGATCTTCTCACACACTGGTATCAACGCAGTGAACATCGACGTGGCTCTCGAGGCAAAGAAGCGCGGCATGAAGGTAGTCGTATTCGGTTCTGCATCTGAGACCGGAAACAAGGTTCCTCGCCACTCTTGCGGCAAGAACCTCTTCCAGATCGCTGACTACGTGGTAGACTCTTGCGTTCCTATCCAGGACGCATCTGTAAAGATGGAGAAGGAGTTCGACAAGATCGGACCTCTCTCTACCATGGGATTCATCACCATGGTTTGGCTCACCATCTGTACATGTGCTGAGATCCTCGAGTCTCGTGGCGTGAAGCTCTACATCCATCCTTCACACAATGTCCCTGGCGACACCACAGCTCACGAGCGCCTCGACGCTTGTATCAAGGAGTACAAGAAGGTCACCAAGAACTGCATCTAATGTATTCTGAATTCGATATCACCACGGCCAAGTGGGGCGACGTCAAGACTGCGCCCCACTATGACCTGGCGATTCTTCCATGGGGAGCGACGGAGCCTCATAACGGACATCTCCCATACTGCACCGACATGCTCACCGCGCAGGCCGTAGCCTTCGAGGTGTGCGGAAAGGTGCATGAGCGTGGGGTGAATGTGATGGTTCTGCCTGGCATTCCACTCGGTTCCCAGAACCCGGGACAGATAGAGCTTCCGTTCTGCATACACACCTCCCAGGCCACCCAGATGGCGATTCTTCGTGATGTGGTGAAGTCTCTGAAGAGGCAGGGCATACACAAGCTCCTTATCATGAGCGGACATGGCGGAAACATCTTCAAGGGCATGATCCGCGATCTCATGATCGAGGATCCGGACATGACCATTGCCCATAATGAGTGGTTCGCCTTCATCCCTCGCGCGGAATACTTCGAGGAAAAGGAGGACGACCACGCAGGAGAGCAGGAGACATCCGTGATGCTCCACTACTATCCTGAGCTCGTGAAGATGGAGCTTGCTGGCGACGGCAAGTTCAAGCCTTTCGCCATTGACGGCCTGAACCACAAGGTGGGCTGGCTACCGCGCGACTGGGCTCAGGTCACCGAAGACACAGGCGTAGGTTATCCGAAGAAAGCCACTGCCGAGAAGGGCCGCCGCTACATGGAGGCTGTCATCCCGCGCATCGTGGACTTCGTGGAGGATTTCGTGAAGAAGGAGATCTACTAGTTTTCAGCCCAAATGCCGCGACTCTTTAGGATGTCGCGCTTAAGCTGCAGAATGCGCTCGACGCTCTCGTCGATGCGCTTTTCTGTTATACGGCCGTCCTCAACGGCCTTCGTGATCGCGCCAAATACCTCATCAAGAGAAAGCGGCAAGAGTAGTATGTCCACACCCGCTTCGATGGCGAGCAGGCATGCCTCTCCCACAGGGTAGTTGTTTGCGATGGCACCCATCTCTATGGCATCTGTGATGATGATGCCCTTGTATCCCAGTTCCTTTCTGAGCTTTTCTGTGAGCATCAGCTGGGACAATGAAGCCGGCTTCGCATCACCAGTGATGTTCGGAGCAGCCACGTGCGCGGTCATTATGACCCTCGCGCCTGCCTCAATCCCTTTCTTGAACGGAATCATCTCACACTCAAGAAGTTCATTCCAGCTCTTCAGAGTCTCTGCGTATCCAGTGTGGGTGTCGGTATCAGTATCTCCATGTCCAGGGAAATGCTTCAGACAACCCTCGACTTTCTTATCCTTGAGGCCTAGCAGGAACTGTGAAGACATTTCTGCCGCCACGGTAGGGTCGCTACTGAATGCCCTTTTTCCAATGACCTTGTTGTTCGGATTCGTGAACACATCGGCGACAGGTGCGAAGTCCACATCGAACTGGTATTTGAAAAGGTAGTCGCCAATATTCTGTCCGGCCATATAAGCCTCGACCTTGTTTCCCGTGCTACCTACAGAATACATGTTCTCATAGGTGATGACCCCGAAAAGGACATTCCTTCCGATTCTGGCTACGGTTCCTCCCTCCTCGTCTATACAGAGAAGAGGATAGTCTCTGAACGAATGAAGCTGCTCGGTGAACATGCTCACCTGACCTGGCGAAGTAATGTTCGCAGCAAAGAGAGTGAAGCCCCCTACGGGAAACTTTTTGAATGTCTCCCTATACTTAAGGTCAAAGCCTGTCCTCGGCACAGTAGAGCCCTCCAGAGTCTCTGGGCGGACATTTATCATCTGTCCGATCTTTTCCCTGAGAGTCATCTCTGACAGGTCGCGGACCGTGTAGGTCACCGGATCTGGTTCCTGAATAGGTGGCGGAGTAGGCTCCGGCACAGGGTCCTGAGATATCTTATTGCAAGAAGTCAAAAGGACCAGAAGTGCGAGCCCAAGATTAATCCAGTAGTTACGGGACATTAGACTTACTCTTTAATGAAAGCAATGAGTGCGTTGACGTCTTCCTGCTTGCCAAGGTCGACCACGTTCTTGGAGAAATACTCCTCTATGGCATCCTTCTTCTCAGGGAAGGTCTTCATAAGCTTTTTCTTGGTCATTGGATAGAAGCGGCCTCCGATATTCAGATATGGATAGAAACGCACCGAATACTTTATCTGGCTGAACTGCTCCAGGTCGTATATCTGGCCACCTGAGTACATGGTTCCATACTGAGTTATGTTTGTCGTCTCAGAGGTCATGCCAAACGCTCCCTTCTTCTCCCTATCCTTGATCTCAAGCACCTTCGCGGCCATGAAATAGACATCTCCATATTCGCCAATGAAGGTGATGAAGCGGCCACCTGTCCTGTAGAAGACAGAGTTTCCGATGTAGATCTTGCTCACATCACTGTCATTATCCAACTGTTTGACGCTGCCTGTCTCGTCCAGGAAGAGTATCTTCTGGCTGTGAGAGTCAATGTTGAACTTTCCTGCCGAGAACTCTCCATTGGAATAAATGATCCTGCCCTTGTCAAATGCCGGAAGGACGTACTTCACACTGTCAGGGAACGACCTCTGGATGGCTTCAGCCTTGGTAAGCATCTCCTGAGAGAAGCTAGACAGGCACACTGAAAGCGCCAGAAAAAGAGAAACTGCAATTCTTTTCATATTTATAAAAAGGCAGGGGCTCGGTGAGCCCCCGCCTCAATATCAAGTTATAGAATCAACTATTACCAACCAGGGTTCTGGTCCATCAGTGGGAATGAAGGATCAGCCTCGTTCTTGTTTGCGTACTCGTTGATGACGCTTGAAGGAACTGGGTAGAGATAATCACGCTCAGAAACGGTCTTTCTAGCAGTGAAGTTCTCAGGAATTCTGAAACCAGACATATCCTTGAGGTTAGACTCTGTAACAGCACCTGTAGACTCATCTGACTTCACAGTGTATACATGCTTAACACCGTCAAGACCCATGGTCTGGAACTGGCCAGCAAGCTTCGCTGTGATGGTGTACTGCTTCTTGTAAGCACCGAAGTAACGAGGGTCTTTCATGTTCACCTTACCATCTACACGGTATGCGAGGAGGTCCTCACCAAGCTCTGAAGCGTCGAGATAAACACCGTAAGTAGTCTTAGGGTTGGTCTCGTTGTTAAGACGCTCAAGCTCACCCCAACGACGGATATCTGCTGAACGGAAGTGCTCGTTAAAGAACTCCATACGACGCTCACGACGGATCTCCCAAATGAGAGGGCTGGTCTTGAAACCATTCTTAGATGCGAGGGTCACCTTGTAAACTGCATCATTGTACTGAGGGTCTGCTGCTGCATTTGTCTCAGCAAGAGCAAGGGTAAGAGGAGCAGTCTGCTGGCAACCAAGAGCAGTAGCTGTAGCGTCGAGAGGGCGCTTACGGATAGCGTTGATAGACTTGTCGAGATCTGCCTGTGAAACTGCAGCACCACCGAACTTGTCAGCGAGCTCAGCCTTAGCCTCGATCCAGTTAAGAACAGTCTCAGCGTAACGAACTACAGGAGCACCAGTGGTGTTATATGCAGAACCATACTGAGTAGGGATAGCGGCACCTGAACCATAGGTCTTCTCGTAGTAGGTCTCTGGGCCCTTACGATCGATCCACTTCCATGCGAAGAGACCACCACCGTTGATTGAGTTAGGCTCATCGTAGAATGTAGACTCGAAACGAGGGTCACGGGTGATACGCATATCCTGAACCTTCCAGCTAGAAGCGTTTGCAACTGTAGAAGTGGTGTATGGCTTACCATCTGAGCAGATCCAAGACTCGAAGTGGTTATGGTTTGCGTAACCACCCTGTCCGTACTGAGGCATTGAGTAAGTGGTGATACAGTGACGAACTGAAACAGCTGCGCTGTATGAGCGGAAGAAAATGGTCTCATTTCCTACCTGGGTCTCAGAACCGAAGAGGTCCTTGAAAGAGCAGTTGAACTGATACTTGCCGCTGTCCATAACTGCACCTGCGAGATCCATAGCAGCCTGAAGGAATGCCTTAGCATCACCACCAGCTGTCTTATGGTAAACCTCCCAAGTACCCTCGAAGAGCATGAAACGGCTACCGAAAGTACCTACAACACCCTTGTTGATGAAGTTCGCACCATCATCAAGTCTTACGTTTGCCATAGCGTACTTGAAGTCGTCCATAACATGCTTCATGACCTCAACACGTGAAGTTCTAGGAGCATACTGAGACTCGAAGTCCTCAGCATCAACGACCTTATCGTAATAAGGAACGTCACCGAAAGACATCACAAGGCGGCTGTACTCAAATCCACGGAGGAAACGAGCCAC
>JAKSJL010000061.1 GCA_024398295.1 Bacteroidales bacterium | reverse complement strand
AGTTTGCCCTGCCTAAGCAGGCGCTGCTGGATGCTTGCGACGCGAACACCAAGCTTATGTTCATCTGCAGCCCGAACAACCCTTCGGGTAATGCCTATGAGCTTGACGAGATCATCGACATCATAAAGACTTTCCCTGGTATCGTCATCGTGGACGAGGCCTACGTGGACTTCAGCACCAAGGGCAGCCTCAGGGCATTGGTCAATGAATACGAGAACCTCGTCGTGCTCCAGACCCTCTCTAAGGCGTGGGGAATGGCAGGCCTGAGACTGGGAATGGCATTTGCCCAGCTTTACATCATCCGCCTGATGTCGATGGTCAAGTACCCATATAACATCTGCCAGGCCACCCAGGACGCTGTGATGCGCCTTCTCGAGGAGCCTGTGGATGACAAGGTCCAGCAGATCATCGAGCAGCGTGGGAGCGTCGCATCACAGCTGAACGTTTTCAGCTGCGTGAAGAAGGTGTATCCGAGCGACGCGAACTTCCTTCTCGTGGAGTTTGACGACGCGGACGCGATGTACGAGCACCTGCTGAAGGACGGAATCATTGTGAGAAACAGAAACAAGGTGATGGGATGCAAGAACTGTCTTCGCCTTACCATTGGCCTTGAGGAAGAAAATGTGAAGATGATAAACTCCATCTCGGAGTATGACTGTGCGATAGGAAAATGAAAAAGGCAATCTTCATAGACAGAGACGGCACCATCATCGTGGAGCCGGCTGACGAGCAGATCGACAGCCTCGAGAAGCTTGAGTTTGTCCCTGGCGCCATCAGCGGCATGAAGGCCCTCATGGGACTGGGATTTGAGATAGTGATGGCGTCAAACCAGGACGGCCTGGGCACGGACGCCTTCCCTGAGGAGACCTTCTGGCCTGCTCAGAACAAGATGCTGAAGACTCTCGAGGGGGAAGGCGTCCGCTTCGATGACTTCCTTATCGATGAGCATTTCCCTGAAGATGGGTCGCCGAACAGAAAGCCCGGCATAGGCATGTTCGGCAAGTACCTCTCAGGAGAGTATGACATGGCGGCTTCCTTCGTCATCGGCGACAGGGAGACTGACATGAAGCTTGCGCAGAACCTGGGAGCGAAGGGGCTCAAGGTGGGCGAGCTGAGCTGGGCTCAGATAGCCGAGACCATTCGCGCCACTCAGCGCTCTGCCTGCATAGACAGAAAGACTGCAGAGACCGATATCCACGTGAGAGTGGACCTCGACGGAAAAGGGGAGTCCAGCGTGGACAGCGGCCTGAAGTTCTTCGACCACATGCTGAACCAGATCGTGCATCATGGCGGCATCAGCATGGAGCTAAGCTGCAAGGGGGATCTCGAAGTCGATGAGCACCACACAGTGGAAGATGTGGCGATCGCACTTGGAGACGCCCTGAGGCAGGCTCTTGGCGACAAGAGAGGCATAGACAGATATGGCTTCGCGCTGCCAATGGATGAGTCCAGAGCCATCGTGCTTCTCGACTTTGGCGGCAGAAGCGAGCTTGTCTGGGATGTCCAGTTCACTCGCGACTACGTCGGCGACGTGCCGACTGAGATGTGGAAGCATTTCTTCAAGTCGCTCAGCGATGCCATGAAGTGTAATCTCTATGTCCAGGCGCGTGGCGAGAACAACCATCATATCATCGAGGGCGTGTTCAAGGCATTTGCTCGCTCTCTGAAGCAGGCTGTAAGGCGCGATGTCTTCAGCTATGAATTACCATCAAGCAAGGGAATCTTATGATAGCTATAGTAGATTATGATGCTGGCAACATTGAGTCAGTAAGCAATGCATTGAGAAGGCTTGGCGCGGAGTTCGAGCTGACAGCCGATCCAGAGCGTATCATCGCCGCTGAGAAGGTCATTCTTCCTGGTGTGGGAAATGATGCCGAGGCTGTGGCAAGCCTGCGCGCGAAGGGATTGGAACCAGTCATCAAGGGCCTCAGAAGGCCTGTCCTGGGCATCTGCGTGGGCATGCAGATCATGTGTCGCGATTCTGAGGAGGGCAATGCCATCGGCCTCGGCATCTTCGACGCCCATGTGAAGAAGTTCATCCCGACAGAGGACTCCAAGGTCCCTCACATGGGATGGAATACCATAGCAAACCTCGACGGCAAGCTCTTCAAGGGCATGAAGGGAGGACAGCACGTGTACTTCGTACACTCGTACTACGCTTCGCTCTGCCCTGACACCATCGCTACCTGCAGGCACGCTGGTGTCATGTTCAGCGCTGCGCTGAAGTATGAGAACTTCTACGGCACCCAGTTCCACCCAGAGAAGAGTGGAGATGTGGGCGAGCAGATACTTGCAAACTTCCTTGCCTTATGATAGAGATAGTACCAGCAATAGACATAATTGACGGCAAGTGCGTGCGTCTCTCCAAGGGCGATTACGACCAGAAGAAGGTCTACGACGCTTCGCCTCTGGACATGGCGAAAAGCTACTTCGACTGTGGCGTGAAGCGTATTCACATGGTCGACCTGGACGGCGCGAAGATCTCCGCTCCAGCGAACCTCAAGGTTCTCGAGCAGGTGGCTTCGCAGGTGTCCTGCGAGATAGAGTGGGGCGGTGGCATATCCAGCAGCGAGGCGCTGGGATCTGTATTTGACGCGGGAGCGTCAAATGCAGTCGTAGGAAGCGTCGCTGCGCTCAAGCCGGAGCTCTTCGAGCTGTGGCTTGACTCTTTCGGCGCATCGAAGATGGTGCTCGGAGCCGACGTGAAGAATGGCCTCATCGCTGTCAAGGGCTGGCTGGAGACGGCTCAGCTCAGCATCGACGACCTGGTGTCGCGCTTTCTCAAGCGTGGCCTGAGCCAGGTCATCTGCACTGAGATCAGCCGTGACGGTATGCTCCAGGGCCCTGCTGATGAACTGTATGTTCGTCTTCAGTCTGCATTCCCAGAGGTTATCTTCACCGTAAGCGGAGGCATTAGCTCGATGGCTGATATAGAGAGACTTAATGGTCTCGGCTTAAAGAAAGTAATAGTCGGAAAGGCTATTTATGAGAACAGAATCACACTCAAGGATATTGAAAGATGGTCGCTAAACGTATAATACCTTGCCTCGACGTCAAGGATGGCGTAGTCGTGAAAGGCATAAACTTCGAAGGCCTCAAGGAGGTCGGCGATGCTGTCGACATGGGCGTGAAGTACTCCCGCGACGGAGCTGATGAACTCGTGTATCTCGACATCAGTGCCACCCAGGAGGGTAGAAACACCTTCGTGGACCTGGTCGGAAGGATAGCATTGGGCATCAATATCCCATTCACCGTGGGCGGAGGCATTCACTCGCTGGACGACGCGTCGCGTCTTCTGGATGCCGGCGCAGACAAGATCTCGATCAACAGCGCCGCCATCGCAAATCCTGACCTCATCGGGCAGATCGCCGGCAAGTACGGAAACCAGTTCGTCGTGGTAGCCATCGATGCGAAGATGGTGGATGGCGTATGGCGCGCGACCACTCATGGCGGCAAGCGTATGACCGATGTGGAGCTCTTCTCGTGGGCGCGTGAGGCTCAGGAGAGGGGAGCGGGCGAGATCCTCTTCACATCCATGGATCATGATGGCACGCGCAATGGTTACGCCTGCGAAGCGTATGCGCAGCTCAGCGACATTCTCTCTATACCGGTGATCGCGTCGGGCGGCGCCGGCAGCATTGACCACATCGTGGATGTGCTCAATGAAGGCAAGGCGGACGCCGCCCTCGCTGCCAGCATCTTCCACTACGGACAGATTCCTATTCCAGAACTCAAGCAGGCTCTTTCGGCTCGCGGAATTAATGTAAGATTATGAAATTCAGTGATTTCCATTTAGAGAAAAATGGCGACGGACTCATTCCCGCCATCATACAGGATGCCCGCACTCTCAAGGTGCTGATGATGGGCTATATGAACGAAGAGGCCTTCGAGAAGACTCAGGCTGAAGGCAAGGTGACTTTCTTCTCACGTACCAGACAGACGCTCTGGACGAAGGGGGAGACAAGCGGCAATTTCCTTCACGTGGTCGATATCTACCTGGACTGCGATGCGGATACATTGCTCATCAAGGCTATTCCTGATGGTCCTACCTGCCATCGTGGCACCACCTCATGCTTCGATACACCTGATGATGAGGGCTTTATCCGTGAGCTTGCTGGTGTGATCAAGTCGCGCCATGAGAACATGCCAGAAGGTTCCTATACCACCAAGCTCTTCATCAAGGGCGTCAAGGCCATCTCGAAGAAGGTGGGCGAGGAGACCACTGAGGCTATCATAGAGGCAGTCGACGGAAACCGCGACCGCTTCGTTTACGAGGCGTGTGACATCATCTATCACACACTCGTGCTCTGTGAGCAGCTGGGCGTCAGCATCCAGGATCTCGAGCACGAACTCGCCCTTAGGCATAGATAGGTGTGATATATTTCGAACGAAATTCTTATATTTGTCATATAAATAGGTATTAGTTATGGCAAAGATACAGACCATTGGCATCTTGACTTCAGGAGGTGATGCACCTGGAATGAATGCGGCTATCAGGGCCGTGACCCGTGCTGCCATCTATCATGGCTGGAAGGTCATGGGAATCTATCGTGGTTTCGCTGGTCTCATTGATGGAGATATACGCCAGCTCACAAGCTCCAGCGTATCAAATACCATCCAGCGTGGTGGAACCATCCTGAAGACAGCCAGAAGCAAGGAGTTCATGACTCCTGAAGGAAGGCAGAAGGCTTACGAGAACTTCAAGAAGTTCGAGATCGATGCACTCGTTGTCATCGGCGGAAACGGCTCACTTTCAGGAGCATTGCAGTTCGCGGCAGACTTCGATGTCCCTTGTATCGGACTCCCTGGTACCATTGACAATGACCTGTATGGCACTGACTCGACCATTGGCTACGACACTGCGCTGAACACCATCGTGGACTGTGTCGACAAGATCCGTGACACCGCGAACAGCCATGACCGCATCTTCCTCATCGAGGTGATGGGTCGCGATGCCGGCTTCCTCGCACAGAACAGCGCCATCGCTTCCGGTGCAGAGGCCGCTATCATCCCTGAGGATGACTCTACTGTCGACCAGCTCGCACAGTATATAGGCAGAGGTATGCGTAAGAGCAAGAACAGCTCTATCGTCATCGTCTCTGAAAGTCCGAAGGAGGGCAAGGGTGCTCAGTACTACGCAGAAAGAGTGGAGAAGGAGTATCCTCAGTTCGATGTCCGCGTCTCTATCCTTGGTCACCTCCAGAGAGGTGGTATACCTACAGCATTTGACAGAATCCTCGCTAGCCGTCTGGGTGTGGCAGCCATCGAAGCCCTCGTGGAGGGTCAGAGAAACGTCATGATCGGCATTCGCGATGACAAGATAGTATATGTGCCATTCGGCAGGGCGATCAAGTGGAATAAGCCTATAGACAGAGAGCTGATAGATGTCCTAGGCGTCCTTTCGCTCTAATTTGATTATAGAATCGTGCAATAAGTGAGAATAAATGCTTACTTTTGCACGATTTTTAAGATTTTAGATATGGATTTAAAGAAGACTAAGAAAGCCCATCCCTGGCACGGCATAGAGCCTACCACAGAAAACGCTGAATTCATCAGGGCTTTCATCGAGATCGTACCTTCTGACACAGTCAAGTACGAAGTGGACAAGGCTTCAGGTTATCTCTGCCTTGATCGTCCACAGAAATTTTCGAACATTGTACCTAGCCTTTACGGCTTCATTCCTCGCACTCTCTGCGAGACGAAGATGGCTGAAAGATCAAATAATGTCCTTGCACGCTATGATGTGGAGGGTGACCATGATCCGCTGGATATCTGCGTCCTCACTGAGAAGGACGTGACACACGGTGACATCCTCGTCAAGTGTCGTCCTATCGGTGGCATCAGGCTGCTCGACCATAAGCAGGCAGATGATAAGATCATCGCAGTCCTCAAGGACGATGCCGTGTACGGCCATATGGAGGACATAGATGACCTTCCTAAGGATATAGCCCGCCGTCTCATCCATTATTTCACTACATACAAGGATATCCCTGGCGAGGTGAAGAAGAGAATGGAGTTCATGGGCCTTTATGGAGCTGACGAGGCGAAGGCTGTCATCAGCGCTTCCATGGAGGATTACCAGGAGTACATCAAGAATAACTAGTTGTCTCGAAAGCATAAAAAATCCAGCGTCGATCGCGGCGCTGGATTTTTTGTGTATTTACGGCAGATTAATGCTCGATAGGGAATGATGTGCCAGGGGCTGAGAACTTGATACGTGCAGGCTCCTCGCGGACATCGTTTACTGCGTATGTGATCTTCCAGGTCTCAGATGTGAGCATCTCCCAGATCTTGTCTGCGGTCATAGGGTCTGAGTATGTGATCTGGAGAGCAGGCTTATAGTCTGCGTTCAGCTTCACGTCTACTCTGATGACGCCTTCCTCGCTTGAGAGCCAGTTACTTACGAATGGGTAGCTTCTCTTGTAGATAGGCTTCTCGAAGCCCTGGTTCTCGATCTCGTATACAAACCACTGCTGGCCTGCCAGATGCTGCGCTCTCTTCTCCACATATGTAGAGTCGTTTGCGTCGGTATATCTTCCGTTAAGGTCGCCGCTGGTGAAAGAATCGAACATCATCTCGAGGTAGTCGCGTGTGTCGATGATCTTCTCACCCTTTTCCATCTTCACGAACTCGAAGTTCACAGGAAGCTGACGGAGCACCTCACCCTGAGCGTTCGTGATGTCTACAGTCTTCTTCTCTACGATAGACCTGATTTCATCCTCTGAGAGCTCTGCAGAAGGATCCATGTACAGATGAACGATAAGAGGGCAGTCGTACTCAGAATCGATTCCGTATACTTTCTTGTCTGTGTAGGTGAAGCGGAACTGGTTCGCGAGATTGTTCAGGTCGGACTTGTTGAACATCTTATCTGTACGGATGGTAACGACCTTTATCTCAGGTACTTCCTTGTGGTCTGGAGACTCGATCCTGCAGTGTGAAGGCTCGTAGATTTCCTCTGTGAGCTTCTCTGCTGTGATGACCTTAGGGTCGTATGTCACGATTACATTGTGCGAACGCACGAAGGTCTTCACTCCATGTGTACCCTTTATCTTCTCGAGCTTCGCCTTGAATGCCATCGAGCTTCCGAAGCAGTGCACTGATGTGAGGTTCTCGATCTTCAGGGTCTCGAGTGTAGATGGATCCACGATCTGGACAAGCGTGCTGTCGGCGTCATAGCCTTCGATGCCCCAGGTCTCATTGATGGTAGGGATCTCGAACTTGTCGCCTGCGATGAGCGCGATGAGTGTGATGACCACGGTAGCGACTGGCGCGATGTACTTCTTCCAGGCTGCGTTTGCGGATTTCTTGCTTGTGCCTACGTAGAGTGCAGACTTGTTACATGCTGCAGCGCACTCACCACAGAGGGTACAGTCTACATGGTTAACTTTTCCGTTGAACTCGTTTATCTTTATGCTGTAAGGACACTGCTTCTCGCAGAGGCCGCAGCCGTTACAGAGCGACTCGTTACGGATCATGCTGACCACCTGATACTTAGGCTTGCGTACTACCACCTCGAGGACGTATCCGACGATGCAGAAGAGCACGAGCATGAGCCATGCAGGGAGAGCGACGCCGCAGGCTGCCAGGATATAGTAAGCAGCGAGAAGACCAACGCTCCAGATCCAGAACTTGAAGGTGTTCGAGATGGCTCCCATAGGGCAGATGTACTTGCACCAGAACCTGTCGATGAAGAGTCCACCTACAAATACCATAGCTACGGTGACAATGGCCATCCAGAGGGTAATCTCACCCTTGAAGCCTGTAGCCATAGCGTAATATGGGTCGAGATTCTTGCAGAAGAGCTCGCTCTCGGTGACTGTGAAATAGAAAACGACGAAGAGAAGGATGTACTTGAAGATGCGGAGGATGCTGTCGATGACGCTTCCGTTCTGGATTTTCACAGCCTTCAGCTTGAGTGATTTGCGGAGCTTGGTCATGAGGTCTTCCACAGTGCCGACAGGGCAGAGGAAGCCGCAGAAGAGCTTGCTGAAAAGGATGACGGCTACTGCCAGGGCGATACCCATCACGATCTGTACTGAACTCATCGAGCATGGGAGTGAGCCTCTGGTGAAGAAGGTCATGAGAGCCTGGAGACCGCCTACAGGGCAGTACTTCTAAGGGTCTACCTTGGTCATCGTGTGTACGATGGCAGGGCCAAGAATAAATGCCAACAAAGCCAGGAGGACGCCCCACTGGAGGACGTACTTAGGCCAATTCTTTACGATTTGTTTCTTTGCCATGATATGGTGACTTTTAATTCATTATCGCAGCTGCTTCTTCTGTGAGGTATGGCTGGAGATCCTCGAATGGGATGACGAACTCAGGCATACCCATAGCGTATGGGCCGATCTCGTACTCACGATAGGTGAAGTTCCATCCTTCAGGTGATGGATAAGGGACAATGTTCGGGAGTGGAACGATCTGGTCGTCGACGAAAAGCCAGTCGAAGAGTGTGTCCTCGTTCCATTCGCCGTCGCTGTACTTGGCCATATACTCGTTCAAGCCTTTTATGATAAGTGGCTGTACTTCATGGAAATAAGCTGGATTCACTACTGATGTGATGCGCTTGTGAGTGGCCTTCGAGAAGGTGATGCTTCCCGCGCCGATCACGCCTCCGTGAGCACCACCGTAGTACACGTTCTCGTAGAGTGAGAACACTGCATATTTGTCTGTTTGAGACAGGAAGTCAAGCGATGCGTCGCAGCCCCATGAAGGTGGAGTGTACTCGTCGTCATACTCCTTAGCTTCCTCCTTCATCTCGTGAGACTTCGCACCCAGTCCGTGGCAGCTGTTCTCGCCGACATATTTCACGTAGCTTTCGACATCCTTCTTGTCACCCTCGTAAGGCGTGAATAGCCTCTCGTCTTCTTCGAAACATGCGAGGCCGATGAGGTCATTCTCGAGAATGCCGAGAAGCTGCTCGCGGATGGAGTCATCGAGGTCGCTCTTTCCCACAGGGAGGGTAGCGGTCAGCGAATACTCTATATCTTCATTATTCTCTGTGAAGCTCGTGGTCTTGAGCACCAGGTCAGAGGATTTCTCCGTGCAGGAAATGACACTGAAAGCCAATGCCATAGCTGCGATCATGGATGTATATTTTCTCATATCAAACTTGTTTTATGCAAATGTAGTCATTTCATTCATAATATGAGTGACTGAACGGCTTGATTGAAACATTCTGGATTCCCAGCCGCGATGAAATGGTCTCCGGGGATGATCTTCAGCGTGCTGCCGGGGATGGAAGAGGCGATGAGCCTCGTGTGGCTCTCCCTGATCATGTCGTCTGCGCCTGCTATCACCAGAGTGGGGATGCCGCCCAGAGCACTGAGCTGGGAGGGGAGTATATGCGGCTCCTTGACCATCAGCCTCAGGAGCATTGCCTTATGACTCATCCTGCCCGTGAAGAGCCCGGCGAGGCTGAGCCACCAGTACTCGAGGACGGTCGGGATCTGGTAGATGGCCTTGACGCCGAAAGGCTCGATGTTTCCTCCATTCAGGATGAGCTTCGAGACCATCTCGGGATGCTGCAGGGCAAACTCCAGGGCTATATTTGCCCCGTCGGAGAACCCCAGCAGTATCGCCTTTTCTAGACCCAACTCCCTCATGAAGTCATAGAGGTCGGCGGCGAACTGCCTGATGCTGAACTCCTTCTCTCCGAGTGGCGACTTTCCATGCCCCCTGGTGTCCAGGGCAATGACCCTGAATGACCGTGAGAAATGCTCTATCTGGTGCTGGAAATAGCCATGCTCCTCTCCATTTCCATGGAGCAGAATCATTGGTTCACCAGAGCCTTTCTCTTCATAAAATAGCTGAATGTCAGTCATTTGGGAATGGAATAAAATTTGTAGTAATGGTCTTCATGCATATCAATGTTAAAGTATTATGAAAAAGATCATTACCCTTATCGCAGCAGTAGCTGCAGCTATGGCAGTCGTTTCATGTTCAGGCAAGAAGGTGGATATCACCGGTACCTGGAATGTAGACACACTCTATGGTGAGACCGTCCCAGAGACTCTTAACGCTCCTCAGGTTATACTTAATGAAGACATGACCTACGCCGGTGTCACTGGCGTTAACAATATGATGGGCGCTTATACTTTCGCTGACGGCGCCATCTCATTCGGTGAGGCTGCCCTCACAAAGATGATGGCTGACTCAGTGTCAGTGGCTGTCGAGGAGTGCTACCTCAAGGCCATCGCTTCAGCAGCCACCGCATCACTCGAGAATGAGGTACTCACCCTCAAGGATGCAGAAGGTGCTGTAGTCATGACTCTCAGCAAGTAATTATCTGAGAGACTCGTGAAGTCTTACATCTATGCCGGTGTCCGCAAGGCCATCGGCTATTTTTTGTATATCAGTCTCGCCGAGGTGATAAGGGACGAGGATAGCTGGGTTTATGATCTTCGCTGCCTCGATGCACTGCTCTGGGGTCATGGTGAATGGCTGGTTCACAGGGAGAAGCGCTACGTCCACATGGCCGAGCTGTGACATCTCGTCGATAACCTCAGTGTCGCCGGCTACATAGATCACGAGACCGTCGATGTCGAAGAGGTAACCATTGCCCACACCCTTAGGATGGAACATCGTGTGGCCCTCGGTGGTGTTATATGCTGCGACAGCCTTGTAGCTTATCTTGTCGGTAAGCTTGCCCTCGTCGCCTTCCTTGAGGACTGTTCCTTTCTGGATCTTCTCGTATGAGCTGCCGTTAACGAAGAGCTTCGTGCCTTCCTTTGAGAGCTGCTCGATGGCAGGCTCGCAGAGGTGGTCGCCGTGGTCGTGGGTGATGAAGATGGCGTCTGCCTGGCCATATCCGGTGTAGTCGATGGTCTGCTCGCGCATCTGTGTGACAGGGTCAATGTGAATGATGGTACCCTCGAATGCGAGAGCCACTGATCCATGGAAGATGCAGCCCAGCTCTACAAGGCCTTTGTTTGGGGTGGTGAACTGCTCGCCTCCCTCTGGGAATACGGGCTGTGGCTCGCTCTTGCAGGCTACGAGTGACAATGCTGCAGCGACTGCCATGATAGTTTTCAGATGTGACATAGTTACATTTGGTTTTATTTTCTCAAATATATCAAATTATACCTATCTTTACAAGTAAATCAATATTTGCTTTATGAAACGTCTATTCATTACATTGTCGCTCTGCCTTGCGTGTATGACCTCTTTTGCACAGATGTCCAAGTGGGTTCCAGAACCTGAGAAGCATCACATTATGCCTGATAAGAAGGTGGCGAAGAAGAGCCCATACAAGGGTACTCAGAATTACGGCGCGAAGATAGCCGTGTTCGGCGGCTCCCTTTCGGTGAACAAGGAGTCTGATGCTGCGAAGCAGATCTGGGCGGATATGCTTGGTGCTGAGGTGGTTACCTATGGAGTGGGAGGCGCAGGCTTCTCAAATGAGCAGGGCTACACCCTTCAGAAGCAGGTGGCTCAGGCAGATACCTACGATGTCTACATCCTCTGGGCTTCGACAAATGACTATACAAACAGCAGGGAAGTCGGCACATGGAAGGACTACACAGCATACGACGGCTACGATGAGTCCAAGCTGAACACCCAGTGCGGCGGTATCAACTACTGCATAAAGACCATTCTGGAAAAGAATCCGAAGGCGAAGATCTACTTCTTCACCTCACTCCGTTTCTTCAGTGCTGACTCGGGTCACAACCCATTCTCTGAGGTTCCGAACAAGATAGGGAAGACCTTCGCTGAGTACGTGCAGGGCCAGAAAGACTGCTGCGCATACTACTGCATCCCTGTGCTTGACCAGTTCAATCTCCAGGGTATCAATGAGTTCAACTGTGCTGAGTTCTATGTGAAGGACAAGCTTCACATGAATGAGGAAGGCTACAGGCGTATAGGCCCTGTGCAGGCTGCATTCATCGCTGCCGGCAAATAGCCTAGAGCATCTCTACAAGTTCCTCCACGGAACAAGCCACACCATCAAAGAGCTTGTACATCAGTTCAGGCTCTTGTTTTTCTGGTATAAGGACAATGGTTTTCTTGCCCTTGCCACTGAACCATCCTGCCTCCGTGTGAGCCGAGCGGCCACATGGGAGCACGATGACGCATGCGTCGCATGCTTCCATGGCAGCGAGGTCGTTTCCGAACTGACGCACGGACCTTGGGTGCTGGAGCTTCTCCCTGTACTGCTCAGGAGTCCAGTCCAGCCAGTCCTCGCCGACAAGCACCCACTTGAAAGGCTCGCTGTCATCCTCTGGGGCATCAGGGCCGAGTACTGCGCGCGACTCCTTCGCTGCGGGGTTTCTGAAATCATATACAGTGTGGCCTGCAGCGCGAAGCGCTTCGACCACAGCTGGATAATGCTGGTTTCTCCAGGATGATGCTACGTATATCTTCATGT
>JAKSJL010000060.1 GCA_024398295.1 Bacteroidales bacterium | reverse complement strand
TCCCGCGGGCCCTCCCGGGCCCTGCTCAGACGCATTTGAGTGGGGCTTTGCGTCTGCGAATCCACTTTTCAAATAACGAATATTTGGAAACAGAGAAAAATTCGTTATTTTTGCCGTATAAAATAATATTGTATACAACCAAAAATAAGAAACCTATGACAATTTACGAATTCAGCGTGCTGGACATGGAGAAAAAGCCAGTCAGCATGTCAGACTACCAGGGAAAGGTGATGCTCATTGTGAATACGGCGACCAGGTGTGGCTTCACCCCGCAGTACGAGGGACTAGAGAAGCTGCACAAGCAGTATCATGAGCAGGGCCTCGAGGTGCTCGGCTTCCCATGCAACCAGTTCGCACACCAGGCTCCTGAGAATGAGCAGGAGATTGCGTCGTTCTGCTCGCTTCACTACGATGTGAACTTCACTCAGTTTGCGAAGATCGAGGTCAATGGTGACGGCGCTCACCCTCTCTACACCTGGCTTAAGCAGCAGAAGGGCGGTACCTTCGGCAGCGCGATCAAGTGGAACTTCACGAAGTTCCTCGTGGACCGCGAGGGCCACGTGGTAGGCCGTTTCGGGCCAATGGTCACCCCTGAGAAACTCGAATCAGAAATCAAGAAATACCTCTAATGGATCCTCTGAAACTTGAAAACCAGCTCTGCTTCCCACTTTATGTGGCGGCCAAGGAGGTCGTGCGAAAGTATAGACCTTTTCTGGAACCATTGGGATTGACCTACACCCAGTACATCGCGATGATGGTGCTCTGGGAGCACGGGAAGGTCACCGTCGGCAGGCTAGGGGAACTTCTGCATCTGGATAGCGGCACGCTTACGCCAATGCTCAAGAAGATGGAGACCGCTGGCTTCGTCAAGCGAAGCCGCGCGGCCGATGACGAGCGCGTTGTCACCGTCACCCTCACCGAGAGGGGCGAGGCGCTGAAAGCTCAGGCCGCAGAGGTGCCATCGAAGATGGCTTCCTGCGTCTGCATCTCTCCTGAGGAGGCTAGGCAGCTGCTGGATATCCTCAAGAAAATCATTTAATTATACCTATGGAGAATACAAAAACCTACCCATGCGAGACCTGCCCTATGAGGGCAAAGCATGACAAGAACCCTAAGTCTCTCGCCGGCCGCGTTTGGCGCTGGCACATCAACTTCTGCCCAGGCTGGAAGGCCTACTTCACCTCTCGTTCCGACGAGGAGAAAGCCGCCCTTCGTGAGAAGTATAACTTCCGTAAGTACTAGAAGTCTTTATCAGAGATTATTAAAGGCCTGGCAATGACTTTGTGAAGAGGCTTGGCTGCTACCAGTCCTTATACGGATGATTCTTCAGCGAGGAGTTGTAGAAGCGCGGGTCGCCTGTGACTTCCTTGCCTAGCCAGGATGGCTTTTCGAAGGCTTCATCGATGGAAGAGAGCTCTATCTCGGCCATGGTGAGGCCTTCGTTGTCCCCATGGAACTCGTCGATCTCCCAGGTGTGGAGGCCGTCGGCGCTCCTTACGAGGTACCTGGTCTTGTCGATGACGCCGGGCTCAGCTAGCTTCAGGAGCGCCTGGGCCTCCTCCACGGGGATCTCCTTCTCCCACTCGAAGCGAGCCACGCCTGTGGCGTCGCCCACTCCCTTGATGGTGATGTAGCCCTTCTCGCCCTTTATGCGCACACGTACCGTGCGCTCTGGGGAAGAGTTCAGATATCCCTGGGTAATGCGTATGGCCTTGTAGGCGTCTTTCTTGTAGTCGCCATCTATGAGGAACTTTCTCTCTATTTCCTGAAGCATCTTAGTTAGCTCTTTAATTGACTCAAATATATGAAAAGAATCTGTAACTTTGCGTCATTGATTCAATCATTGTATAGAACATGAGTCCAAAAGCACTAATAGCGACAGCCGGCGTGGTCTGGCTTGCAGCGGGAGTAAACGTCATAAGGATGGGTGTCCTTACCTGGGAAGGCCTTGGATGGGCCTGCACGGCTGGTATGGTCATAGGACTTATCCTTACATTCATGGCTTTCGGCATGATGTTCTTCAAGCTCTCGCAGAAAAATGTGAAGCGCATCCATGCCATGACTCCGGAGCAGAGGAAGTTCTACAACTTCATGACGCTGAAGTCATACCTCATCATGATTTTCATGATCTCGCTAGGTGTGTATCTGAGGCATAATCCAGCAGTCCCACGTAGCTTCATATCATTCTTCTACGTGGGACTGGGAAGCGCTCTGTCGCTTGCTGGTATAGTATATTTCGTATCTCTTTTCAGGAAGAATTCCTAGAGGTTGACCAGTGTGTATTTCCTGCTGCCGAGGCCTATCGCTTCGGCATGCTCTACTGTGTGCACACCATGTCTGGAGTTTATGCGCTTGATGAGTGCCTGGGCATCGTCACCCTCGCTGGAAGGGTAGTGGAACACGAGGTCGAGGCAGGCCTGGTCGAGGGCGACAGGGTCGGTGGAGGCCAGGATGCCGATGTCGTGCATCTCTGGGTCTGCTGGTGAACCATCGCAGTCGCAGTCCACGCTGAGGTTATTCATAACATTGATATACACGATGTTACCCTCTCCGAAGTAGTCATGCACGGCCTGGGCTGCTGCGGCCATTGACTCCAGGAAGCTATCCTGCTTGGTGCTGACCACGCTCGCGAGGAAGCCGCCCTTCTTCTGGAACTTGCCAGCAGAGTGGAGATACACCTTGCCGTCTGCTGATGCCACTCCGATGGACTGGTTCTTCAGCACGCCGCCGAAGCCACCCATCGCGTGACCCTTGAAATGCGCGAGGTTGATCATGAAACCGTAATTCTGGATATGCGAGCCCACTATGTCATAATCGATGTGGGACTTATCCTTCACTGGCAGCTGGATGCTGCCCTCTGCGTCCATGATGTCCACTGGGGCAATGTCCACGAATCCATGCTCCTTCGCCACGCGCAGGTGCTCCTCCGTCGTGCCGCGCTTGCCTCCGTACGCTGTGTTGCACTCGACGATGGTACCGTCTACGTGCTTAACCAGCTGTGCGATGAGCGACGGCTGCAGGAAGTTGTGCCCTCCAGGCTCGCCGGTGCTGATCTTCACAGCCACCTTCTCGCCCTCGTCGGGCTTCACTCCCAGCGCCTCGTAGATGCTCACAAGTGCCTCTGGAGTGATGTCTCTGGTCATGTATACTGTCGAAGTGGTGGTGCTGATGGGCGCCACTGGAGCCTTGTTTGCTCCGCATGATGCCGCCATCGAGATGAGGATGGCGCTGGCAATGAATAAGGATACTCTTTCCATAGGTGATTATTTGTCTCAAAGTTATGCCATTATTTAGATATTTGATACATTTGTGATTAAAATACTCACAGATGAACAAGAAGATCTATGCTTTCGCGGCATTGCTCGCGCTGACTTCATGCGCTGGCCAGAAATGGCAGCAGCAGACCAAGGATGGATACATCCTCATTACCCAGAAGGGCGGAAGAAGCATTGGCTATTCCCCAGAGTCTGGCGTTCAGATACTTACGGTGAATGGCTATGCCTTCAAGGACTTGAATAGGAACGGCCAGCTTGATCCGTACGAGGACTGGCGACTCCCTGCAGGGGAGAGAGCGAAGGACCTCGCGGCACAGCTCTCCATCGAGGAAATTGCCGGCCTCATGCTGTACAGCGGCCATCAGGCCATCCCTGGCGGCGCCATGTCCAGAGGTACAGGCTCCAGCGCCGGTAACCTCTATGGCGGCGTGCCTTACGCAGAGAGCGGCGCGAAGCCTTACGACATGTCTGACGCACAGAAGAAGTTCCTGAAGGAGGACAACCTCCGTCATGTGCTCGTGACCACAGTGGAGAGCCCAGAGGTCGCTGCAAGGTGGAATAACAATGTCCAGGCATACGTGGAGAGTTTCGGCCACGGTATCCCAGCGAACAATTCCTCGGATCCTCGTCACGGAGCGTCTGTGACTGGAGAGTTCGACGCGGGAAACGGTGGAACTATCTCTCAGTGGCCTTCATCATTGGGAATGGCGGCTACTTTTGATCCTGCGCTGGTGGAGAAGTTTGGAAAGATCGCTGCTGAGGAGTATCGTGCTCTCGGTATCGCTACTGCTCTTTCTCCTCAGATCGACCTCGCGACAGAACCACGCTGGAGCCGCTTCAACGGCACATTCGGCGAGGATCCTAAACTCGACGAGGATATGGCCAGAGCCTATGTGGATGGCTTCCAGACATCCACTGGCGCCGACGAGATCAAGGATGGATGGGGCTATAAGAGCGTGAATGCCATGATCAAGCATTGGCCTTCAGGAGGCCCTGAGGAGGGTGGCCGTGACGCGCACTTCTGCTACGGCAAGTACTCTGTCTTCCCTGGAAAGAACTTCGAGATGCACATGAAGCCATTCGTGGAGGGTGCCATGAACCTGAATGGTGGCACTGGCTCTGCATCGGCAGTGATGCCTTACTACACCATCTCCTATGACTTCGGTGGCGTAGAGAACAGGGTGGGAAACAGCTACAGCAAATATATCATCACCGACCTCCTGCGTGAGAGATTCGGCTACGACGGAGTGGTCTGCACAGACTGGATGATCACTTTTGACAACCCAGCAGTCGACAACTTTGGCGGCATGTGCTGGGGCAAGGAGCTCGAGAGTGTGGCTCAGCGCCACTTCGATGTGATCTGCGCCGGCGTGGACCAGTTTGGTGGAAACAACGACAAGGGTCCGGTGCTTGAGGCATACCAGATGTACATCGACCAGTTCGGCAAGGAGGCGGCAGATGCACGTTTCCAGAACTCAGCGAGACGCTTGCTGCTGAACATCTTCCGCGTAGGTCTCTTCGAGAATCCATATCTGGATCCAGTCCAGAGCGCCGAGGTGGTAGGCAAGCCTGAGTTCATGGCGGCCGGCTATGACGCGCAGCTGAAGAGCGTGGTGATGCTCAAGAACCACGCGAATGCGCTCCCTGTGGCTGCTGGCACGAAGGTGTACATTCCGAAGAAGTTCGTCACAGGCGGCGTAGCCAGGACGGGTCTGGCAGCGACAGCGGCCGTGAACGAGTGGCGCGAGGCCGTGGCGAAGAGCGTGCTCGACAGGTTCAAGGACGTGACATTCGTGGATAGCGCTGCGGATGCAGACATAGCTCTCTGCTTCATCAGCGAGCCTTCTACCGGGTCAGGTTATAGCCGCGCTGATGTGGCTAAGGGTGGCAATGGTTACGTGCCTGTCAGCCTCCAGTACAGCGACTATACCGCCGTAGATGCACGCGAAGTGAGCCTCGCTGGCGGTGATCCTAAGGAAAGCTTCACGAATCGCAGCTATAAGAACAAGTCTACCGTGGCGTCGAACAAGTCAGACATGGAGCTTGTGATTAACACCAAGAAGCAGATGGGTGACAAGCCTGTAGTCGCGATTGTGACAGTCGGCAGGCCAATGGTCATGGCTGAGATAGAGCCTTACGCAGACGCTATTCTCATCTCGTTCGGTGTACAGCAGCAGGCTATACTTGACGTGATCACTGGCGCATCAGAGCCATCAGGACTTCTGCCAATGCAGATGCCTGCAAACATGAAGACAGTCGAGGAGCAGTTCGAGGATGTACCACGTGACATGCAGTGCCATGTGGATGCAGACGGAAATAGCTATGACTTCGCCTTCGGTCTTAACTGGTCTGGAGTCATCAATGACGAAAGAGTCCAGAAGTACAAGTAACTTCTGGACTCATATTCTTAATAAATTATCATGGTCAAAAGGTAACCTACGATCGTCGCTACTGTTACGCTCACTAGGCCTGGCATCATGAACGAGTGGTTCAGCAGGTACTTGCCGATGACGGTAGTGCCTGAGCGATCAAAGTTCACTGTGGCGATGTCCGAAGGGTAGTTCGGGATGAAGAAGTAGCCGTAGACTGAAGGCAGGACGCCCAGAAGGACTGGGCCTGGGATGCCGAGGGAGTAGGCGAGCGGAAGCATTGCCACTACCACAGCGCCCTGGGAGTTGATGAGCACCGACACTGCGAAGAACGCAAATGCGATGGCCCAAGGATATGCCTTGACGATGCCTGAAAGCCCTTCCTGCATCTGTGTGAGGTAGTTTCCGAAGTAGGTGTCGGCGAGCCAAGCGATGCCGTAGATGGCGACGACGGCCACCATGCCTGCCTGCCATACGGTGCCTGCAACGGCCTTCTTAGGGCTCGCCTTGGCACAGATGATCATGAACGCGGCGGCTGCGAGCATCACTATCTGGATGATGAGGTTCATCGCGAGTGGCTTCGTGACAGGGTTTCCAGCGTCATCGAGCGCGCCTGTGGCGAAGCGTGGACGTATGTCGCAGCCCAGAATCTGGCAGAGCGAGATGACCACGATGACACCGATGGCACCGAGGAAGATGTACACGGATGTCTTCGCAGACTTGCTGATTTCCTTGCCGAGAGTGGTCGCTGAGTGACCATACATATATTCATACATCTCAGGGTCGGCGCATCTCGCCTGGAAGGCTGGGTCCTTGTCGAGGTCCTTGCCTCTCTTGTAAGAGCATGCAGACGCTGCGAGAAGGCCAATGATTGATGCAGGGATGGTGATGGCGATGACCTGGAGGTTGTTCACGTCGAAACCATTGGCATTCGAGATGACTACGAAAGAGGCTACGGCAGCCGCGATAGGGGAGCAGGTGATGCCGACCTGCGACGCTACGCTGGCCACGGCGCAAGGTCTCTCAGGACGTATGCCTTTCTTCAGCGCGATATCGCAGATGATAGGCATCAGCGTGTACACCACATGGCCGGTGCCGACCAGCACTGTGAGGAAAAACGTGCACAGAGGTGCGTAGAATGTGATGTGGTCGGGGTGCTTTCGGAGCATGCGCTCCGCTATCTGGATCATCCAGTCCATACCTCCGGCAGCCTGGAGCATGCCGGCGCAGGTGATGGCGGCAATGATGATGTAGATGACGTCAGTCGGTGGGTTGCCTGGCTTGAGGCCGAATCCGAATACGAGTATGGCGAGGCCAATGCCTGAGATGGCACCAAGTGCCAAGCTACCATAGCGAGATCCCACATAGAGCGCGAGAAGAACTACAAGCAGCTCTACAATCATGAGTAGTGTCATAATTTATGTCTGTGATTTAGAATTTCTTTACAAGCCAGCCCATAGGCTCTCCATCGGCATAGTCATTCAGTACGCGGCACCAGCTGAAGTGGCTGAGCATGCCGCCGAAACCGAAGGCGCGCATGTCGTCGTCTGAGTAGATGCGGATGAGGTCATCCTTCGCGCCGAGTCGCTTGCGTGCGTCACTGTAGATGTAGGTGCTGAGGACGCTGCAGGTGTTGTCGTCCTGGGCATGTGCGAAGTACATAGGGAGTTTCGTGAACGCCTCGATGTCCATAGGCTGCGCCACCATCTCGCTGCCATTCCACTTGTAGATGGCCTCTGAGCCGCGCCATACCTTCTCCACTTCGTTTGTGAACTGGCCCATGTTTGTGCCAGGCTTCTCACGAAGTGGCATATGGATAGGGACGATAGGGTCCATGGCACAGATAGGGATGGCTGCCTTGAATCGAGACGCGAACTGCATCATGAAGCGCATGGTGCAGCCACCGCCACTGGACGCTCCTGCGCAGAAGAGCTTCGAGCCGTCCACCTTGCCTTCAGCGATGAGCTGGTCGATGAAGGCCATCTGGAGAGCATTGTTCTTATCGATGAGCTTGATCTTCTCAGGGTCGAGTGATGCGCTGTACGAGTAGTTCGGGTTCGCGAGTGCAAACACCAGCGTAGCGCATCTGTAGCCGTTCTGTGGCAATGATGCCATGCACTTGTTTGCGAGTGCGACAGTCATGAGGTCCTGATTATACTCGCCACCTCCGATCTGCCAAACAAACAGAGGGACATTCGGGATGACCTCGCCCTTCTCGTCCTTCGGCAGGTAGAGCATGTACTCTCTGGTGATGCCGGCGTAAGTGAAACTACCCTTGATGCAGTCGTCGATGACCGCGATGGTCTTCTCGTCGACATCCTTAGCCGAGAAGGAAAGGTCTGGGTTTGAGCAGATTACCTGCCAAGGCTCCTTCTTCCACATCTGGTTCCTCTTTCCATCGGCGTCAAAAGGCTTCGCGGTGATGGTGAGGACATTTCCCTTCACGTCTATGCTGAGCTCGTCGTCAGCGAAGTCTGCGACCATCTCACCAGTGGAAGGGTCATACATGGTGTTCAGTACATTGCCAATGATATCGAAATCACTGGCAGTAAGTTTCTTAAGGAGCTTCTCCTTCTTTACTGTAACCTCGATGCTCTCCACGAGCGTGCCCCAGTCGCCCACCTTCGTGTGGGCTACGACCTTAGTGATGCCGGCTCCTTTCTCCACGACGGGAGTCTCCGCCTGCTGAGGCTGCCATGCGAACTGTGCGAACAAAGAAAGTGGACAGAGTGCCACTGCTGCTGTGATGAGTGTTTTCTTTATCATTGTCAATGTAGTTAGTCGAGTAAAATTAGTCTATTTCCCTGAAATCGCCAAAAGACTTTAGGATGTTTGAACGGGATTGCATAACTTTGAATAAATTTGAAATAAGTATTCCCCTATGAAGAAGTTCACATTGACTGTGATCCTGTGTGCCATATCCATGGCCGCATTTTCCCAGACCACTCCACGCTGGCTCAGAAAGAGCTCCATCTCGCCTGATGGCAAGTGCATTGCCTTCGCATACCAGGGCGACATCTGGACCGTCCCTACGGCAGGCGGTGTGGCTCGTCAGCTTACTACAAACCCAGCCCATGACGCTGATCCTATCTGGACCAAGGACGGCAAGTATATCGTCTTCAGCTCTACCCGCGAGCTTACGAAGGACATCTGGAAGGTGCCTGCAGAAGGCGGCGCTCCAGTACGCGTGACCGCATACCAGGGCGCTGAGACTCCGCTCGCTACCACCATCGACGGCACAGTCATCTTCAGCGCAAACATACAGCTGGATCCATCTTATTCGAATTTCCCTGGCTCGGCACAGGTATATGAGGTGTCGCTCGACGGCGGCGCGCCTAAGCAGCTGACCTCTGTCACCATGACAGCCGTGAGCGTGAATGCTGCCCGCGTGATGCTCTACGAGGATAACAAGGGCTATGAGGACCCACTCCGTAAGCACCATACCTCTTCAGTGACCAGGGACATCTGGGCGTTCGATCCTGCAGACGGCAGCTACAGAAAGCTCTCAGACTTCGCAGGTGAGGATCTCTGCCCAGCCTTCCTCGGTGATGGCAGGTCATTCGCATACCTTTCAGAAAAGAGCGGTTCCCTGAATGTATGGCGCTCATCCTTAGACGGTTCTGCGCCTAAGCAGCTTACTTCCTTCACTACCCATCCAGTGCGCCATATCAGCGCAGCGCAGGACGGTACCATCCTTCTCTCGTACAATGGTGACCTCTACACCGTGAAGGAAGGCGCTCAGCCAAAGAAGGTGGAAATCACCATCGCGAAGGACATCGTGGACCGCGAGTCCATACGTCAGTCAGCTTCATACAGCGTGCGCACCATCGCTCCTTCTCCTACAGGAAAGGAGATCGCAGTCATCAGCCGTGGCGATGTGTATGTCACATCTACCGAGGCCAAGAGCACCAGAAGAATCACTGATACAGCATGTCAGGAAAGAGGGATTTCATTTGACGAGACCGGACGTACTCTCTACTACGCTTCTGAGCGCAATGGAGAGTGGGGCATCTGGAAGACCTCTCTCGTGGAGAAGGACGACAAATATTTCTCTCTTGCGTATGACTTCAAGGAGGAGAGGGTGACAGCCCCTGGCCAGACCTGCTTCCAGCCTCAGGTGTCGCCAGACGGCAAGTACCTTGCCTTCCTTCGCGACCGTACCGAGATAGTCGTCAAGAACATCAAGTCCGGTGAGGAGAAGTCTCTTCTTAAGGACGTAAACTACTCATACTCAGATGGTGATCAGGACTACTACTGGAGTCCTGACTCTAAGTCCATCCTCTGTAACTATGGTGCCCTGGGTGGATGGAACAACGAAGATGTGGCTCTCATCGATGTGGAGAGCGGCAAGGTCACAAACCTCACGAAGAGTGGCTACAAGGATGGCGACTTCCGCTGGGCGCTCGGCGGCAAGGCCATGATCTGGACCTCAGACCGTGCTGGATATCGCAGCCATGGTAGCTGGGGCTCATACAGAGACGCATATATCATGTTCTTCGATGGCAAGGCATACTATGAGTACACCCGTGCCCAGAACGAGATAGATATCGAGAAACTCCTTAAGGAAGGTGACAAGAAGGCCGAGAAGCAGGAGGCCAAGGAAGCTAAGGACAGCACCAAGAATGCGAAGAAGGGCAAGGTAGAGCCAGTGAAGCTCGACCTCGCAGGCATCGAGGACCGTACCATCCGCCTCACACGTGCTTCATCCAGCATAGGTGACCTCATCATGTCTCCAGACGGAGTCCTCTACTTCACAAGTGGTGGCGACCTCTGCTCGGTAAATCTCAGAACCCGTGAGCAGAAGGTTGTAAAGAAGGGAGTACGTGGTCGTTTCTTCCCAGATAAGGACGGAAAGAATGTCTACATGATTGGCCTTCTGAGTGTGTCCAAGCTCGATCTCAAGACAGGAAGCACGAAGTCGGTAAGCTTCAGCGGTGAGTATGACTACCATCCAGCAGAGGAAAGAGCGTATATCTTCGAGCACTGCTGGAAGCAGGTGGATGAGAAGTTCTATGACAAGAATATCCACGGTCTCGACTGGAAGTCAATGCATGATAACTACGCTCAGTTCCTTCCATACATCACTAACAACTATGATTTCCAGGATCTCCTCTCGGAGATGCTGGGTGAGCTGAATGGCTCGCACACAGGTGCTCGCTACCGTCCGTCAGCTCCTAGCGGAGCTCCAAATGCCGGACACATTGGCGTCCTGTACGACATGAACTACACCGGCAAGGGCTTGAAGATCGCAGAGATGCTTCCTGGTGGTATGCTTGGAAACGTAGATCCAGAGATCAAGGCTGGTGATGTGATCCTTGCCATTGATGGCCAGGCGATTCCAGCCGGCCAGACTTGGTATGAGGCATTTGCTTGGAAGTCAGGAAAAAGAGTGCAGCTCGTGGTGGAGAAGAATGGCAAGAAGACCACTCTCTACCTCACACCGAACTCATCCGACTCGCCACTTCTCTACACCAGATGGGTGCGCCAGCGTGAGCAGATGGTGGAGAAGCTTTCTGGTGGAAAGATCGGCTATGTGCATGTGAAGGGCATGGATTCAGAGAGCTTCAGGACAGTGTTCTCAAACGCATTGGGCAAGTACAGGGGCTGTGAGGCGCTTATCGTCGATACACGTCACAACGGCGGCGGCTGGCTCCATGAGGACCTCGCCCAGTTCCTGAATGGCAAGGCCTACATCGAGTATCGCCCACGTGGCCAGTACATCGGCACCGACCCTTATGACAAGTGGACCAAGCCTTCATGCGTACTCATTGGCGAGGACAACTACTCAGATGCATGTGGATTCCCTTATGTTTACAGGTCACTCGGCATAGGCAAGCTCATCGGTGCGCCTGTACCAGGCACTATGACAGCGGTGTGGTGGGAGACCCAGGTAGACGCGTCGCTCGTCTTCGGTATCCCAGAGGTTACCGCATGGGGACTCAAGGATGACCGTCCTATCGAGAACCTCCAGATCGAGCCTGATATCCTGGTGTACAATGATCCAGCAGCCGTCATGAGAGGCGAAGACCAGCAGCTGGAGGCCGCGGTCAAGGAGATGCTGAAGGAGATACAGAAATAGCTGAGAGGCAGGGCTTAAGAGCCCTGCTTCTTCGTTTTGATGGTGGCGGCGTATGCGCTGTTGCACAGGCCGAGGACAGCGGAGACGATGAAGAGAGTCTCGATGCCGAGGACCTTCCATATCCAGCCGCCGAGAAGGGCGATGAAGATGGTGATGAGGTGGTTCACCGAGATGCCGGTGGAGATGGTCGCCCTCATCTCTTCCTTGGAGTCGGAGATGTCCTGCACGTACACGTTTGACGCCATAGAGGCGAGGGATATCACGGAGTCGAGGATGTAGTTCACGCAGCACACTATGAAAGCGACGTGCATGGGGAAGATCCTATGTGCGAAGCCGTAGAAGAAGCAGACGATCACGAGGATCAATGTATCCGCGATCATCACTGGCTTGTATCCGACCCTGTCGATCAGTTTTCCCACGAGCGGCGCGAGGAGGAAGCATGCGATCGCCGATATGGCGAAGAGCAGGCTTATGACGCCAGCGCTGGCACCGTAGAAGAGAATCAGGACATAAGGTCCGAAAGTGAAGAATACCTGCTTTCTGGCTCCGTAGAAGACCTCGAGCATGTAGTATTTGTTGAACTTCTTCCTGAAGTAGAATCGACGCTTGGAACTGTCGGTCTCGCTGTTTCCGGTGAGCCTGAACGC
>JAKSJL010000006.1 GCA_024398295.1 Bacteroidales bacterium | reverse complement strand
AAGCTAGAACTTGAAAGCAAGGCCTACGCCGGATGTGGTCGGGCCTATAGTTACAAGTGGATAGCTGCCAGAAGCAGTGTAGAAGCGACGTTCGGTGCTCAGCAGTCCGAACGAGCAGACTGTGGCGACAAGTGCACCTGAAATAGTGGCTAAGTACGTGCCAGCGTACACGCTGTCTGGAAGATCCCATGTAGAAAACATCGTATATACGCCGAAGGCGAGGATGCCTGCGGCGAAGGCTGAAGTACCTATAGTGCAGCCTGTCTTGAATGCCTGATGCGTACGTGCCAGTCGCGCAATGCGCTCTGGATCAGGCGAGTAAGATATCGGAGAATAATAACTTGACAAGGCGCCTCTCAAGCGAGCGGAATTCAGCATAGCAGAACCACTAAAACCGAAGCTAGAATAGAATCCGACTATTCCCAAGGAGCACAAAGGGCCTACAAGTGGACTCATCATAACATCGCCACCGGAGCCCAATATATCGATAGTGCCTTTCAGTCCAAGGTAAATACCTGACACTAGACCTACAGTACCCACGGTCAAGGAGCCTATCGCGGCATGCTGGGAGAACTTGAGCCTCTTATAAGCAAACGAGCACATCTGAGCCGTACTCTCATCAAGGTAATCTGAAAACTCAGAAGGACTCACAGTCACTCCTGATTCATTGACTACCTTACCATAAAAGGACTCATAATGAAGTTTTTCCACATACTGCGCACTGCAGATGGTTGATGCAAGAATGAGCATCACGACAAGCGATAGTGACTTTTTCATATTAAACAATTCTAAAGGTCTGTCGATAAATCTTTTTTCTCCACTCGCCTGAGGTGGTAGGCGATGTAGAACGCGAGGCCAGAAAGGAGCATCGTGACTGCCTGGGCCTCGTGCGCGAGCGTCGCGAAGAGGATGCCCGACTCCCAAGGAAGGGCATACAGCGAGGCGATCGCGGTGGCCACGATGAAGTGGTATGCGCCGAAGCCGCCTGGCACTGGTACCACTGAAGCAATGCTACCGGCTGCCATGAGGAACACGGCATCAAGCGCGCCTAGCTCTGCGAAGCCTGGCAGGGCGCGGATGAAGCAGAAGCTCTGAAGGCAGTAGGCCGCCCAGATGAGGAGGGTGTAGAGGACGAACAAGCCGGCATGCTCAAGGCGAAGTCCGGTTCTGACGCCTTCCCAGAGGCCGGAGAGCACACCCCAGACCTTGGCACACAGACTGTTTCTGTCCTTGAAATGCACAAGCGCCCAGAGACACGCGAGGCCAAGCACTACAAGAGCGGCTATCATCCATCCCATTCCCACATTCAAGCGCGCTGAAGCGGGGATGAGTATCCTGTCATACATGAAGGTGCCGAAGATATCCCACTTGAACACAGTGAGGCCGGCAAGGATGAGCGCAAGGCTGAGAAGGTCCCACATGCGCTCTATGACAATGGTGCCGAGAACCTTGTCATAAGAGGCCTCTGCACTGACCAGAAGGCCACAGCGCACGAACTCGCCTGCGCCTGGGATGCCACAATTTGCAGCATTGCCAATGCACACGGCGTCAAACAAAGTCGAGAACCTCACTTTTCTGTCCAATGGTCTCACCAGGATCATCCACCTCACTGCCCTGAGCAGGAAGGCAAGCATGCCGCACGCCATGCCGGCAAGCACCCAGGTCCATCGGCAGCTGCCGACGCCAGCCCAGAAAGCATCCCAATCCACTCCCCTGAATGCAAAGAAAAGCAGCACTGCTGCTAGTGCCGCTGAGAGCGAAAACTTCAGTATTTTGGATACTTTCTTGTTCATCATGGCAAATTTAGGCATTTTTAGAAGATTTTTGTTTAAATTTGCCTTTTAAGATTATAAATTGGGTATGAAATCTATTCTTGGCATCGGAAACGCATTGACCGACATCCTCGCCGTCCTTCCAGACGACACCCTTCTGAAGACCTATCATCTTCCAAAGGGCAGCATGCAGCATGTGGACATGGAGACTGGCGATAAGATATGGGCTGCACTCAAGCCTCTGGGTGTCAAGTATGTAGCTGGCGGTTCCGCAGCAAACACCATCACCTGCACAGCCATATTCGGCATGCCTTCCAGCTTCATTGGAAAGATAGGCGACGACGAGCTTGGCCTGCTCTTCAAGAGCGACCAGGAGCAGTACGGAGTGAAGACCACCCTGCTGAAGAGCGAGCACTCTTCCGGCAGATCCATGGTGTTCGTGAGTGGAGGTAACGCCGAGCGCACCTTTGCGGTGTATCTCGGAGCGGCGCTGGATCTCGTGCCCGAGGATCTGAAGGCCGAGTACTTCGAGGGCCACGACTACTTCCACATCGAGGGCTACCTCGTGCAGAACCAGGCACTCATCCGCCGCGCCGTCGAGCTCGCTCACGACGCAGGATGCATCATCTCCCTCGACATGGCATCGTACAATGTAGTCGAGTCAAACGAGGCCTTCCTCCATGACATCGTGGAGAAGTATGTAGACATCGTATTTGCGAATGAGACCGAGGCCAAGGCATTCACCAAGATCGATAACCCTGTACTTGCGCTCGATGAGATCTCGCGCCACTGCAAGATAGCGGTAGTGAAGGTCGGAAAGGACGGAAGCTGGGTGAAGACCGGAGAGGAGAAGCACTACATCCCTGTCTGGCCTGCTGACACCATCGACGCCACCGGCGCCGGTGACACCTATGCTGCCGGCTTCCTCTATGCCCACTCGCTCGGGATGCCGCTTAAGGTGTGCGGCGAGATTGGCTCGATCATTGCGGCCAAGGTAGTCGAAGTGATCGGCACAAAGATCGACATCCCTCGCTGGAAGGCAGCGAAGCAGGAAATCCGCGAGCTCATTGTGGCAAACGGAGGAAAACTAGACTAAAGAAAGTGTAAGCATATGGCTGTAAAAGACGCTATCCAGAGAATGTTCCAGAGAAGGACCCTTGCGAAGAACGGAAGCAAGGTTCCTACGCACATCGTACCTCTGAGGGACATCCACACCGCAGTAGCATTCATCGACGTGGAAGACACGTCGTTCGACCAGTGCAAGGCTGCTCTCCTCACATTCTTCAGGGAGAACAACATACATGCGGAGATATTCTTCTTCGATTTCAGAAAGATAGGCAAGAATGAGCTGCTCATCACGAGCATAAACACCACCATACTGAAGAAGGACCTGAACTGGTTCGGCAAGCCTTCAAAGGAAAAGATCGGCGTCATGCTCGACAGGCGACCTGACCTGTTCATCTCGCTTGTGAACTCTACAGACTTCACTATCGAGTACATGGCAAACTGCAGCGAGGCTCGCTTCAAGATAGGCCGCAAACAGCTTCCTGGCAATGTCTTCGACATCGTCGTGGCTGGCACCGAGAACTCATCGCAGTACGAGGTATTCCTGTCGCTCAGGAACCTTCTCAGACAGATGCAGTAAAAGATGAAGAAATTCTGGAAAGACATAGTAGTGGGAATCAAAGGATTCCTCATGGGGGCCGCGAATGTGGTCCCTGGTGTTTCTGGTGGCACCATGGCCCTCATCACGGGTATTTATGAAGAGATCATTGGGGCACTGAACTCCGTCATGGAGCCAGCGACCTGGAAGGCACTTCTCCATGGTCAGTTCAAGGAGTTCTGGAAGGCCATCCATGGCAGATTCCTCATCGCCCTTGTGATAGGAGTCGCTGCCAGCATCTTCTCCCTCGCGAAGCTCATCGAGACCCAGCTCGCCTACCATCCCATCCAAGTGTGGGCATTCTTCTTCGGACTCATCGTCGCATCGGCGGTGGTCATGTTCATTGGCATAAAGGACTGGAAGCTGCGCGACATCCTCATGGTCATCATAGGTCTTGCGCTGGGAGTGGCCATATGCACCCTCTCCCCTACAGAAACGCCTGACGATCTGTGGTTTATCTTTATCTGCGGCGCTATTTCGATCTGCACAATGATCCTGCCTGGCATCTCCGGCAGCTTCATTCTGGTGATAATGTCCAAGTACGACTACATCATGTCCGCCATCAGTGAGCTGAACATCCCGGTACTGGTGGTATTTGCGCTTGGCTGCGCAGTCGGAATTCTCGCCTTCGCGAAATTCCTGCACTGGCTGCTGGCCCGCTGGCAGAAGCAGACCATGCTCGTGCTTCTAGGCTTCGTCCTGGGCTCGCTTGTGAAAGTATGGCCTTGGGCAAATACAGAAGCCATCTTCGAGGCACAGCTCCTCAGAGGTGACCACGCCGACCTCATCGACATGCAGATTCCTTCTGCAATCATCTGGTGCATCCTCGGCATCGGCATCATAGCAGTCATCGAGAGAATTTCTAGAAAGAAGCACGTCTAGGCTTCGCTAACATAACATTTTTGAATTAAAATTTTAATACATAGCCAGCTGATTATCAGGTCAGTTGGCATTTTTCTTTAAAAAAACTGACCCGAAATCATTGACTTTGTATTTCATTTTATTTACATTTGTGAATGTTAGTAGTGGTGATTTGCCTTAGATAATTTGGTAATCATCTATTTATCATTTAATAATTAAAACCTTCAGGCCATGAAAAAAGCTAAATTACTTTTCATTTTGGCCGGTATTCTTTTGACCATGCTGCCTGCATTTGCGCAGCAGACAGTCAAAGGTATCGTCATTGCTGAAGAAGACGGACTTCCTATTCCAGGAGCTTCCGTTTTCGTAAAGGGCAGCACTAAGATCGGTACTGTTACCGATATAGATGGAAACTTCTCGCTTTCCGTTCCTAGTTCTGCCAAGACTTTGGTTGTTTCATACCTCGGTATGCTCGACCAGGAAGTCGCAGTAGCACCAAACATCAAAGTCACGCTCAAGAACGACTCCGAAATGCTTGAGCAGGTAGTCGTGACCGGTATGCAGAAGATGGACAAGCGTCTCTTCACCGGTTCTACCACCAGAGTCCAGGCGGAAGACGCCAAGCTTAGTGGTATCGCCGACATCTCACGTTCACTCGAAGGACGTGCAGCCGGAGTCTCAGTCCAGAACGTATCAGGTACCTTCGGTACCGCACCAAAGATCCGCGTCCGCGGTGCTACCTCCATCTACGGTAGCTCCAAGCCATTGTGGGTTGTAGACGGTGTCATCATGGAGGATGTTGTAGACGTCAGCGCTGATGAGCTTTCATCAGGAGACGTAAACACCCTGCTCTCTTCTGCTATCGCAGGTCTTAACTCAGACGATATCGAGAGCTTCCAGATCCTCAAGGATGGTTCCGCTACCTCTATCTACGGTGCCCGCGCTATGGCAGGTGTGATCGTCATCACCACAAAGAAGGGTGCAGCAGGACAGAGCCGTATCAGCTATACCGGTGAGTACACCTACCGTCTCAAGCCTTCTTATAACACCTTCAACATCATGAACTCCCAGGATCAGATGTCTATCTACCAGGAGCTCCAGCAGAAGGGTTATCTGAACTACGCTGAGACCTCAAATGCTGCCGACAGCGGTATCTTCGGTAAGATGTACGATCTTCTCTCGACTTACAACCCTACCACTGGCCAGTTCGCACTTGCAAACACCCCAGAGGCTAGAGCCGCATACCTCCGCGACGCCGAGTTCAGGAACACCGATTGGTTCGACCTTCTTTTCACAAACAGCATCCAGCACAATCACTCAGTGTCTATTTCTTCCGGAAATGACAAGTCACACTACTACGCTTCACTGAGTGCCATGCAGGATGATGGTTGGACCCTCCAGAGTGGAGTACAGCGTTTCACCGCAAACCTCAACACCACTTACAACATCTCGAAGAAGCTTTCTGTTAACCTCGTGTCAAATGCTTCATATCGTAAGCAGCAGGCTCCTGGTACCCTTTCTTCAGACATCGATGCAGTATCCGGTGAGGTTAAGCGTGATTTCGATATCAACCCTTACTCTTATGCGCTGAACACATCACGTGCTCTCGACCCTGATGAGACCTACAAGCGTAACTACGCTCCATTCAACATCTTCAAGGAGCTTGACAATAACTATATCGACCTGTCAGTCTCAGACTTCCGTCTCCACACCGAGGTTTCATACAAGCCTGTCTCTAAGCTCGAGTTCAAGGTTCTCGGTGCTGTAAAGCACTCAGCTACCTCTCAGGAGCACTACATCCTTGATGAGTCAAACCAGGCTATGGCATACAGAGAGATGGGTACCTCTACCATCAGAAAGAATAACTCATTCCTCTACACAAACCCTGATGACATCTACGCTCTCCCTATCACAGTACTCCCTTACGGAGGTATCTATGAGCGTCAGGACAACGCCATCACAGGATGGGATTTCCGTTCTACAGTAAACTACTCAAACACATTCGCAAAGAACCACATCATCAACCTCTATGGTGGTATGGAGGCAAACTCAAATGACCGCCACTCTTCATGGTTCAGAGGTTGGGGTATGCAGTACTCAATGGGTGAGACCCCTAGCTACGCATACGAAGTGTTCAAGAAGGGCGCAGAGGAGAACTCTGAGTACTATAACATCGGTAACAGACACGTACGCAGCGCCGCATTCTTCGGAAACGGAACATACTCATACAAGGGTCGTTACACCCTCAACGGAACCATTCGTTATGAGGGTACGAACAAGCTTGGAAAGAGCCGTTCAGCACGCTGGCTTCCTACATGGAACGTCGCTGGAGCATGGAACGTACACGAGGAGGACTGGTTCGACAACCTTCCTTTCGTATCACACCTTTCACTCAAGGCATCTTACTCTCTTACCGCTGACCGTGGACCTTCAAGCGTGACCAACTCATTCGTAGTCATCCGCGCAGACAACCCATGGCGTCCATTCACATCAGTGAAGGAGAGCCAGCTCTACATCTCTTCTCTTGCAAACTCAGAGCTCACATACGAGAAGAAGCACGAGCTTAACATCGGTATGGATCTCGGTCTGTTCGACAACAGGATCAACATCGAGGCTGACTGGTACAAGCGTAACAACTTCGACCTCATCGGTGTAGCAAATACTGCCGGTGTCGGTGGTGAAGTACGCAAGTATGGTAACATCGCTTCAATGGAGTCTGATGGTGTCGAGCTCACCCTCTCTACCACAAATGTGAAGACCAAGAACTTCTCTTGGACCACAAACTTCATCTACTCTCACACTCACAACGTCGTAACTAACCTTAAGACCAGCAAGAGAGTGATCGACCTCGTATCTGGAAACGGTTTCGCTCAGGAGGGTTATCCTGTACGTGCCATCTTCTCTATCCCATTCAGAGGTCTTAATGAAGAGGGTCTTCCTACCTTCCTTGATCAGGACGGAAACGTGACTACCACAGGTATCTACTTCCAGACTTCAGAGCCTGAGAAGCTTGGCTTCCTCGAATATTCAGGTAACGCAGATCCTACAGATGTAGGTTCATTCGGTAACATCTTCAAGTGGAAGGGACTCACACTCAACATATTCCTTACCTACTCATTCGGAAACGTAGTTCGTCTTGACCGCGTATTCAGAAGATCTTACACAGACCTTTCATCTATGCCTAAGGAGTTCAAGAACCGCTGGACAGTATCAGGTGACGAGAACATCACCACCATCCCTGTCATTGCCAGCAAGACTCAGAACCACAACGACACTCACCTCTCATACGCTTACAACGCTTACAACTACTCAACCGAGCGTATCGCCAAGGGTGACTTCGTCCGCCTTAAGGAGATCTCTGTCAACTATGCACTTCCAAAGTCTTGGAATGAGGCCCTCAAGCTCAAGGACGCTTCCATCAAGCTCCAGGCTACAAACCTCTTCCTCCTCTATGCAGACAAGAAGCTGAATGGTCAGGATCCAGAGTTCTTCAACACCGGTGGTGTGGCTGTCCCTGTTCCTAAGCAGTTCACTCTTACACTCAAACTTGGACTCTAATAAGCACGCAATATGAAAAAGATATATTTAATAGCATTCAGCGCACTTGCAATGATGCTCACAGCATCATGCGACAAGTTCCTTGACGTGATGCCAGATAACAGAGCCGAGATCGACAGCGAGCAGAAGATCCAGAGCCTTCTTTCTTCTGCATACCCTGATCACGACTATATCATGGTCACAGAGTTGATGAGCGATAACTACGATAAGTTCAACAACACCTATGTAAGCAGCCAGTTCTTTGAGCAGGTATGGCACTGGGAGGATATCACCGAGTCAAACAACGAGTCTCCTGAGAACATCTGGAGTGCTTGCTACGGTGCGATCTCATCTGCAAACCATGCCCTCGAGGCCATCGAGCAGCTCGTTGAGAATAACGGTGGCGAGTGGACAGCCTCACTCAGGCAGGAGAAGGCAGAGGCACTCATCTGCCGTGCTTATGCGCACTTCATCCTCGTCAATGTATTCAGCCTTAACTATAACAAGACTACAAGCTCTAAGGACCTCGGTATCACCTACATGGAGGCACCTGAGACTACCCTTGCACCTCAGTACACCCGTGGTACTGTCGCAGAGGTATACGAGAAGATCGAAAAAGACCTTCAGGAAGGTCTCCCATACATCAGCGACTCTTACTACAAGGTCCCTAAGTATCACTTCAACCCTAAGGCAGCATACGCATTTGCAGCACGTTTCTATCTCTACTATGAGAAGTGGGATGAGGCTATCAAGTATGCAGACATGTGCCTCGGTGCTACTCCAAAGACCATGCTTCGCGACTATGTAGAGCTTTCTGCAAACAGCACATCAGCTGCCGCAGCCGGCAACATCTACATCGGCGCTGAGTCAAATGCAAACCTCCTTCTTCTCACAGCTTACTCGTACATCGGTACTTCATTCGGAGCGTACACCACAAACAAGAAGTTCGCTCACGGTAACTATGTATCACAGCACGAGACCGCGAAGGCAGACAACGTATGGGGTGAGGCTACAAACATGTATTGCCCTATGAAGTCATACTCTGGAACCAACCGTGAGTATGTGATCTTCTGGAGACTTCCTTACCTGTTCGAGTACACAGACCCTATCGCAGGTACTGGTTACCAGCGTACTGTATACCCTGCATTCACTTCTGACGAGTGTCTCCTCAACAGAGCTGAGGCTTACATCCTCAAGAAGGATTATGACAAGGCACTTGAGGACATGAACCTCTGGGTTGAGAACCAGATGAAGGTCGGAGTGACCCTCACCACTGATAACATCCAGGAGTGGTATAACTCAAAGAACTACTCTTACTCAGATGCAGAGGGCATGGAGTCTACTCTCAAGAAGCACCTCAACCCTGCATTCGCTATCGACGAGGAGGGTTCAGTACAGGAGACCATGCTCCAGTGCGTCCTCGCTATGCGTCGTATTGAGATGATGCCTCAGGGTATGAGATGGTTCGACGTGAAGAGATACGGCATCGAGATCATCCGTCGTCAGATGGATGCTTCAGGTATGCCTGCACAGCTTATCGACGTCCTCAAGAAGGACGACCCTCGCCGTGCTATCCAGCTCCCTTCACGAGTTATCTCAGCCGGTATGCAGCCTAATCCTCGTAACAAATAAAAGGCAGAGAACATGAAAAAGTCATTCATTACAATCATCATAGCGATGGCTACGGCTCTTGCGTTCTCTTCATGCAACAAGCAGGAAGAACTCAATCCAGAGTCCATCATCACAGTGGACAAGGTGCAGTATACACCTTTCGACCTGTGGCTTCAGAAGAACTATGTAGATACATATAATATTCAGTTCAAGTATCGTTACGAGACCATTGAGGCTGACTATAACTACTACACAGTTCCTGCTAACTACCAGAACTCAATCATCCTTGCTCACCTCGTGAAGTACCTCTGTCTGGAGGCTTACGACGCAGCAGGTGGCATCGAGTTCACCCGCGCAAACTTCCCTAAGCTCATCTTCTGCATCGGCGATTATGAGTACAAGAACAACGGTACCATCGTGCTCGGTACAGCAGAAGGCGGTCGCAAGATCCTCCTTACAGGCGTGAACTACCTCACCCAGTATGTAAAGGATGCTGATCAGCTGAACCACTTCTACTTCAAGACCATGCACCATGAGTTCACCCATATCCTCAACCAGACCAAGGATATGCCTACCTCATACCAGTTCGTCACCCCTGCTGACTATGTAGCAGACGAGTGGAACAGTGCTCCTTTCAATGTATCATCTGCAGAAGATGGCACCGGTTACCTCCAGAAGGGTTTCATCAGTGCTTACTCTCAGAACGCTTACACTGAGGACTTCGCTGAGATTCTCTCTATGTATGTATGCTACCCTGACTCGCAGTGGAACGCATGGCTCCAGGAGGCAGACTCTTATGACTGCCATGGTTCAGAGCTCATCAGCGCCAAGCTTGATCTCGTGAAGACATACATGAAGGATTCATGGGGCATTGACCTTGACAGACTTCACAGAACAGTTCAGGATCGCCTTGGTAAGATTGCCGGCGGCCAGATCGATCTTACAAACATTGACATAAACTAAACAGATATGAAAAGAATCATCAAATACGCTCTCATCGCAGCAGCTGCCCTGAGCATGCAGTCTTGTCTTTTCGAGCAGAAGGACCTCTTCGAGGAGTCTTCTTCTGTACGTCTGGATAAGCTTATGGAAAACGCTAAGTCCACCCTCATCAGCTCTGAGGACGGCTGGCTTTTGGAGATGTATCCAGAAGGAAGCCAGAGGTATGGTGGATATGCGTTCATCATGAAGTTCGACGCTGACCAGCAGGTCACCGTCTACTCAGAGATCGCAAGCAAGTTCAATGTACCTGCTACCAGCCTTTACAAGCTTTCAAGCGAGGACGGTGCATGCCTTACATTTGACACATACAACGAGTACATCCACTTCTTCTCTACACCTAATTCTTCTAGATATCAAGCTTACGAGGGAGAGTTTGAGTTCATCGTATGCGACGTGAAGAGCGACCTCATCACCCTTCGCGGTACCAAGACCCTGAACACCATGTACATGCGCAAGTTCAGCGGCGACCCTGTAGCTTACCTCGAGTCCGTAGCAGCAGAGGAGGAGGCAATCCTCGTATCTGGCTTCAAGGGCAATGTAGGTGGCAAGGAGATCGTCGGCGAGCTCGACATCGACAACCGTCAGGTGACTGTCACAAGCGGCGACCAGACCTACGAGACTGCATACGCTATCGTCCCTGGTGGTATCCGTTTCTACGAGCCAGCTGCTGACATCAATGCCATCAGCATTGACATTGACGGAAACATTGCCATCACTGATGGTGCATCTGTAGGCACTGCTCTCCTGGCAGTTTACCCAGAAGGCTATAGAAAGTATAACGAGTTCAACGGTAAGTATGAGTTCACTTTCTGGTACAGCGCTACCGCTTCTGGCGCATTCCCTTGCCGCCTTACCGCTACCGGCGACGGTACAACCTACCGCATGACCGGTGTCGCTGGATGGGATGCTGATGGCAAATATGACGAGACAAATGACGTTTATGACGTCATCCTCACCTACAGCAAGAGCAAGGGTAACCTCTCAATGCTCCTTCAGAACCTCACCAAGAACGGCGAGCCTGTGATGTACAATAAAAGATACGTAGGTATCACCCCTCTCCAGGCTACTAAGGATGGCGCAACCTCTGGTTACCTTTCATTTGAGTCCAATGCTGGTGTCATGACTGTATGGAACGGCGACGAGACCAACCCAGAGTATGTCTTGAAGAACAATGGTTCTGTAGCAGGACGTAACTTCGACGCATTCTGGGTATCTACATACTCAGGCCCTACCCAGACCTCTGCGACCCGTTCATCAGGTAGCTCACTTCCTGTAAACTACAAGTTCTTCGGTAAGACCCATCTTGTATGGAAACCTTCACTCCTCAAAAAAATCGGTGACTAATGAAAAGGATATTATACTTCGCAGCTGCGGCACTCATGCTCGCAGCCTGCAACCAGAAGGAGCCCGTAGCGACTCCAGATCCTGTACAGATTTCTGTAGTCAAGTCTGACGTTATCTTTGACGCCCTCGGTGGTTCTGGAAAGATCACCGTAAGTGCCAAGGGTTCAGTGAAGGCTACCAGCGCATCTGACTGGTGCCAGGTATCTGTATCCGGTAGCGACATCAACGTTACTGCCGCACAGAACGACGGTCTCGACGGAAGAGCCTCAAGAATCACTCTTGAGTGCAACGGCGAGTCAATCTACCTCACTGCACAGCAGACCGGTATGACTTATACATTCAAAAACACCAGCTACCTTGTCGAAATGGCAGGAGGCGAGGTTGACATTCTCGGAGAAAGCACCTTCGAGGTATCAGCAGGTGCACAGCAGGATTGGATCAATGTAACCGAGATTGAAGGTGGATACCATATCACCATCCCTGCCAATGATTCAGGCGATAAGAGAGTAGGTACCTTCACCATCAAGTGCAAGGATGTCGAGACTGTATACACCTTCACCCAGAAGTTTGACAGAAACTTCGCAGGCACATATAAGGTAGACTTCTTCTCAAGTTCGGCAAAGACTACAGCGAAGACTCAAGCGACCCTGACAAGTACTACATCAGCGGATTTACACCTGAGGGAGAAGTTCCTATCAAATTTGATGCTGCCCAGGATATGCTTATCATAAACAACTGTCAGTACATCGGCACATATGGCACAGATCCTCTCTACGAGTATATCTGCGTGAACTATGCGACCACAGACCTTGCTTCTAACTATCTTGGTTACAGTGAGACTGCACCTTACGCTATTTACTTCACATATAAGTATGTAGGTGGCAAGTACACACTTGAGCTCCATGATTCAGCTCCTATGTTCAACACCGCACGTAAGTCTACAGGATTCACTTTCTATACCTTCACCACAGCTCCAGGCACTGCAGCGCTTGCGACTGCAAATAGAAAGTCAACTATTCTGGCAGTGATCTTCCCTACCATGACTCAGAAATAATCTGAAAATGAAATAATGTTATGAACCCTGGGCTTACGCTCAGGGTTCTTTCTTTCACTTTCAAAAAGAATTATTTGAATTTCCAGATAAATGTTCTATCTTTGCAATCTCTAACGACGCTTCATCGTCGCAGTGAGGGAATGGTTCCGTAGCTCAGCTGGATAGAGCAACAGCCTTCTAAGCTGTGGGTCGCGCGTTCGAATCGCGCCGGAATCACGCTTCCAAAAGGGTAATCACTTGATCATATCAGTGGTTACCCTTTGCTTTTTCTGTTTAATTCCCTACATTTGCGAAACACATACATGGCATTATCCACATGCGCTCCATTCTTCCGATATTCATGATATCATTCTTCATCTCATGCAGTCCACAGAGACTACAGATTGAGGATATCACAGTACGTTATCCAGAGTCAATACCTCAAGAAGGAACCACGCTCTCGATAATATACAAGTACGCAAAAACAAAGTTTGATCAACAAGGACAGTTCCAAATTTTTCAATATAGGCTTATACTTGGAGATGAAGTGTACTCCCACGAATATATCTGTCACGGAACATCGATTCCAGAGACCCTGGAACTAGATGTCATTGTTCCCGAGAATGACTCTCACGACGAAAGGCGTGTCATGATAGAAGTATCAACAGGTGGGTTCCTGAACTTCCACTCAATGCTGGAAGATTACGATGGGGCTAGTTTTACCAAATGGGAACGAGTATATGACGGCTCACAAAAGTGTTTGAACAGAGACCAAGAAACCAAATATTGTGGTATCAAAGACCAGGATTTAATGATACTATACGGAAAAGACACTCTGTTTGTAGACCTTGAGAACAATGGTACAGCTCAAGCCTTAAGGCGCATTTTGTCAAACACCGCCATGTCATTTCGATGCCTCCCAAGACAATTCAATAATGGTTCTACGCTCACCTTGATACCTCAAGGAAACGACAAATTCTATCTTCCTGCCAATCACATAGATTATTACACCTCAACAGACGACACAGACAATGATCTGTATATCATCAACGGGCAGCTTTGCTTTAGCAAGCAGCATGACATTAACCTATGGTGCTCCACTCCTGTAGGGCGTACCGTTAATGGAAAAGATATACTAAGTTCAATAGAGGGTATAAGCAGTTCAAGTCTGAATGACGAGACAATGCCGACTATTTCATTATCGCTTTTCAGTTTACAATAGATACGACTGACAACTCTATAATCATGAAACGCATATTCTTCATTCTTATCTGTGCGGTCTTGGTAGCCGGATGTGACAAGTATCTGAGTCCTGCAGATATACATTTTTTAGTACAGAACAGCATGAATTGTGAAAAGAGTATATCATATATCTTCGAAGGGGAATATGTATCCAGAAATGATGATGCTGAAGATCTTCACACGGAGTCTATCAGCATTAACAGCTCGACTACAATTGACGCGAATGCATCCTCTGAACTACTAGTCCTTACTAATCCAAAGTTTTATTTGGGAGGCGACTACAAGACAGACTTTTTTATATTCTTAAGCAAAGCAACTATTTCGATTCACGATTCTGAAATCTCATATGACTTACAGCAAATTAAAGATGCGTCCAAGTGTATTGTTAGCGAACCTATTAATGGGAAAAAGAGAGTCGATATCATCTTTATATTATAGCATTCCCATGAAACGAACAATCATACTTACCTATCTCATTATGACTATGTGCGCGTGTACAGCAAAGATTGGTATAGAATCAATCGTGATGGATGAGCCAGAGTCTATTCCACAAGGCGGAACTACACTGACACTTTCATGTAAGTAGAGGGCTTTTCGCACCTGCGGTGCTCCCTTCTGTGTTCGTGCGGTGTAAATGGCTGGTATCTGCACCTGGGGCCATGGTTTTGAGGGGATGGAGGTGCGTGGGAGGGCTTTTCGCACCTGCGGTGCTCCCTTCTGTGTTCGCGCGGTGTAAATGGCCGGTTTCTGCACCTGGAACCGTGGTTTTGAGGGGATGGAGGTGCGTGGGAGGGCAGTTCGCACCTGCGGTGCTCCTTCGCGGTGCTGGAAGCCACTCCACGCACCGCGAGGTGCCCCCCCCTGAATGAGCGCTAGCCCAGGAAGAAGAGGGCGACGCCGGCCATCGTGATGGCGATGCCGACGATGTCCTTGGCTGTGATCTTCTGCTTGTAGAGGATGGCGTATGGCCAGATGATGAGGACAGGCGTGAGCGCCATGACCCATCAAACACACAGATGTTCAAGTCACTAGAGTCAAACGCGGCATGTACAGTCTCATTGGCGCAATAGGCGCCCTATTTGGCTGCAGAGCGGAACTCAGCCTGAGCGGCGCTGAGGAGCTCCATGAAGAGCGGCTCTGCGACCATGCGGGCGAAGGCCGCACTGGCGGCTAGACAAGCCGCGTCGATGTCACTCTGATAGTGAAAACCGGCAATGATGCGGCTCTCGGCCATGTCAAGGCCGGTTTTCAAGATCTCATCCTGGTGCTCTGGATCAACTGCAGTGAGAGCCAGTGCCAGCACCCACGCACGCACGGTGTGACCTGATGGGTACGACGTGTAGTCTGTAGGTCCTTCATCCTCTGGAATAGGTGTAGGCTCGCCGAACTGCTGATATGGGCGCACACGTGCATAGTGGTCCTTGGCCTCGATTATGGAGTTTCTGGCGCACTTGTACACGCTATAGATATAGCTTGAAAGTGCCGGGTAGGTATCCACAGTCATCTCCCTATGCATTGCCTTGCCGAAGCGCTCCAGATAGAACTCCACGCTCAGCTGTGCGTCCTTTATCGCCTGCTCTCCCCTCTCCGTGTCACGGAGTTTCTTGGTGTCATAGTACCTGAACATATCAGCATAAAAGGCTGCAGAGCCCACTTCTGGAGGACCCGGGAGGAAATTCACTCCATTCGGCATGTCCTCTGTCTTCACGATCTCATGAAGAACGGCCTGTGCGGATAGTGAAAGCGATGCCAGGAGCATCGAAGCAAATACTAGACAGATCTTTTTCATATAGCGTTATTTTCTTTTTCCGAACTGGAGCGGGCGAAGCGCATTCAGAAGGTCTTCGCCGCGCAGGTTTCTGCCGATGATCATGCCCGTGGAGCAGTCAATCAGCACATTGACAGGAAGAGCATCTACCACATAATCCCTTGAGACCTTTGATTTGGCGCCAGCCACATCGATCACATTGGCCCAGACCATCCCGTGATCCTTCACATACTGCTTCCACTTCGCGGTGTCCGCCGCCCTGTCCCAGCTCACGCAGAGTATCTCCAGCCCGCGGTCCTTGTACCAATCGTAAGCCTTGGTCATATAAGGGATCTCCTTGATGCATGAAGGGCACCATGTCGCCCAGAAATCTATGAGTATATATCTATGTGACTTATCGTCTACCAATGATTTCAAACTGATGCTGCGCCCGGAGGCGTCTGGCAGCGTGAAGTCATAGTAATATGGCTTCACCTTGGCGCCAGCGCGGTAGGGCTCCACCCTCATGAGACGAGAGCGAAGTTCGCGGTAGCGCTGAGTATACGGCAGGGAGCGGATAGGCTCATCCACCGAATCAATGAGCTTGACAGCCTCGTATGACGAGATACATGGTGCAAACTTCAGCACCACCACTGACATGAGGTTATCCTTGTTATACTTCACGACACGCCTCACGTATGAAGGCTTCTCACTGTCGTAGAGCTGCGAATAGAATGTGAGGAAGCGAGAGAAACGAGCGTTCAGCTCAGTGCCCGACGCACCTTTCACGAAGTCACGCGGAGAACCCTCGAGCAGCAGCTCTCCTGGCTCCAAGACGAACTGGCGGCTGATGCCTGCGCCCTTGATCGAGCAAAGCGTCACTTGTGACGCGTCCACATCGAAACGGAAGGTTCCTCCGGCCACATAGGTGGAGTCAATGCACCTGTCACTCATTTCATCCCATAGTTTGACCTTGGCACCTTCACGAAGGCCGGTCAAGCGGCTCTGGACCACCGCGCGTCGCGGTCCAGACGCAAAAACCGAGAGCACTGCGAAAAGCAGTACTCCCGTGCTGAAAATTCTTTTTATGCTCGTGCGCATCAAGCGCCCTCTTTGTCAGGAACATACTCAAGCAAGTCACCAGGCTGGCAGTCAAGTGCCTTGCAGAGTCCTTCCATCGTGGTCAGTTTCACAGCCTTGGCCTTTCCTGTCTTCAGGATGGAAAGGTTTGCGGGCGTGATGCCGAGCTTTTCTGCGAGCTCGCCACAAGACATCTTGCGGCGAGCAAGCATTACATCTATGTTTACAACTATAGGCATATTACTCAGACTTCTCGTCCTCTACTGCAGTCTCCTCATCCTTCTTGCCGAGGTATGAAGGAAGCTGCATGCCAGCCATCTTGAAAAGTTCATCGAGTGGAGGTACTGACTTCATCATACCAGAGATGAAGTTTGAAGTCGCGGTCTTGCCGTCTGCTGAACCATTGGCTCCATCCCAAACGGTAACCTTGTCGATCTTGATGCCCTTGACAGCCTCGACCTGAGTCTTGACGAGCTCTGGGAGCTTGTCGGTGATGAGCATGGTGATAGCCTCCTGAGCGTTGCCACCCGCAGCCTCAACGAGCTGACCGAAACCGGCAGCCTGCTTAGAGAGGATCTCGAGGGTACCGCGAGCCTGTGCGTCCATCTTCGCATAGATGGCATCAGCCTCTCCCTGAGCGGTGCGACGCATCTTCTCAGCCTCAGCCTCAGCCTCGATGATAGCCTTCTGCTTCTCGATCTCAGCAGCAACGACGATGTTTGCCTCCTGGGTAGCCTTCTCACGCTGTGCACGAGCGAGCTCGGCGTCGCGCTCTGACTTGTAGGCCTCCTCGAGAGCCTTCGCAGCCTGCACCTTCTCGGCAGCTACAGCGAGGCGCTCAGCCTCAGCGGACTTCTCACGACGGAGAGCGTCAGAGTTTGCGATGGAGATTCTGGAGTTATTCTCACCCTCGACAGCCTTGGCATTTGCCTCTGCAGTCCTGATACGGGTATCTCTGGTGGTCTCGGCGATACGGATATCCTTATCCCTGTCTGCCTCAGCCTTACCGATCTCACCATAACGGTTCTGCTCAGCCACGCTCTTCTTCGCGTCGTTGATAGCCTTCGCAGCAGCCTCCTTACCGAGAGCCTCGATATAGCCAGACTCGTCACGGATATCGGTTACGTTCACGTTGATGAGCTTGAGACCGATCTTACGGAGCTCAGCCTCCACGTTTGTGCTGACGTTTGCGAGGAACTTGTCACGGTCTGAGTTAATCTCCTCGATATCCATGGTAGCGATCACGAGACGGAGCTGACCGAAGAGGATATCAGTGGCAATGTTCTGGATGTTGTCGATAGAAAGGCCGAGGAGACGCTCAGCAGCATTTGTCATGCTGTCTGGCTCTGTGCTGATACCGACTGTGAAGCGGCAAGGCACGTCTACGCGGATGTTCTGCTTGGAGAGTGCATTTGTGAGGTTACACTCGATGCTGATAGGCTTGAGGTCCAGGAATGCATAGCTCTGGAATACAGGCCAGATGAAAGAGGCGCCACCGTGAATACAGCGAGCTGAAGAGATACCGCCAGAGCGGTTCTTTCCGGTCTTACCGTAAATCACGAGGATCTTGTCTGAAGGACAGCGCTTGTAGCGCTTAAGGATCGCTGACAGTGTCACGAAGAGCACTATCACGATAACAAGAATCAAATAAGGAGCTTCCATGATATTAGATTATTAATGAGTTTATTTCTTCTACTACAAGGGTATGTTCATTGATCACCTCCACTACCTTGATGTCCTTTCCGGTAGGGATGGCGTCACCGTCGGTGAGTGCGTCGTACTCGCGTACAGAATCATTGATAGTGATCTGCACCTTGCCCTCACCGCCACGCTCTGCAGGGATAGGGATGTAGACCTTGCCCTGGCAGCCGACTGCTGACTTGAAGACATTTATGTTTCCTGACTGCTGCATGCTGCTGAGCCACTTGAAGAGGTACATCACAGCAAATACGAGTGCCACGCCAATGATCACGGCGAAGAGCATGAGCACAGCGGTGGAATTCACCTGGTCGCGCAGGAGCACTGCAGTCCAGCCGAAACCAAGGCAGAAGTTCACGAGGTTACGGAAAGTGAGGAGGTTCGAGCCTCCTTCCATAGAGCCGTCATGCATATCTCCATCCGGAGCGTCGAAATCAGCATCGAGACCGGTGTCGCCTGTGTCAGCGCCCACAAAGGTCATGATGCTCTGGATGATAAACACGAGTGATGATGCCATAGTGATGCCCCACATCACCTTCATCATCGGATCGAGAGAGTTCCACCATTCTGTCATAGTCTGAAATTCTTAATTGTTTTCTGCAAATATAGAACTATTTATTGAATTACAATAATTTTTTAAGAAAATTTTTACTTTTTGTACCACTCGATGGAATTCTTGTCTCCAGCGAGCCAGACAGTGTCATCAGCGGCGAAGCGATAGTCGGCGCGCGGGTTCGTCAGAAGCACGCCGTCGTGCAGCACGCTGATGACCATGCAGCCGGATGCGCGCATGTCCAGCTCGCGCAGTGTACGTCCTACCATCGAAGAACTATCTCCCAGCAGGACAGGCTCTACCACGAATTCAGCGTCCTCCTGTGCTGGCACCTCGACATCCTGGTGAACCATCTGCGCGAAGCTGGCCAGCTGCTCGCTCGTACCCACTGCGAGCAGCCTGTCGTGAGGGTATACCACCTCGTCGCCCGAAGGGATGAGGATGCTGCGAGAGCCACGCACTATCTTCACTATGTTCGCGCCCGTGCTCGCACGGAATGGGATATCCTTCAGCTTGAGGCCTACGAAAGACGAGTCTGCTGACACATCCACCGCCTCGATATGCACATCATAGCCTGCCATCTTCTCGCGTACCGAGGTCGACACCGGAGCGTTCTGGCGAGCGAGATCCTCCTTCTTGTTAAGATTCTCAAGGAACCTGGCCTCCAGCCTACCCAGGCTCTTCATCGAATGACGGATGAAGAACAGGAATGCGCACGCCGACACCAGCACGACCACTACGACAGCCCATGCGCTAAGCTCGAAATGGGTCGCGAGCACGGTGAACACAAACACCATCGCGAGAGCCATCTTCAGCAGGCTTATCGCCAGCAGAGGCCACACATTGGCAGGTTTCTGCTTCAGCAGGATGCGGCCAGAGACGGAAGCCTGACCACGATTCGCTACCATTGTCACAAGGAAAGGCAGCATGATGGCCAATGTGACCGCTGTGCTGATGACGCTGGAAACCAGCTTGGACGCATCAGGAAGCAGCCTCACCATAAGGCGCTCCAGGTACAGGCGCGATCCCAGCAGAATCGCTATCAGGATCACGGTGTACATCATCACCCTGATGCCCTGGGCCCTGAGGAGGGTCTTCCATTCATTGTTCTCCGCAGCCGAGTTCTGCGAGTCGTCGCGTCCCTCATCGATACGCTCCACGAGCGCCTGCGGCAGCTTTCTGTGCAGCCAGGCCGCGAATGGGCCGGAGGCCTTGATCATGTACGGTGTGGTGAAGGTAGTGACTACCGACACCGTGATTATGACAGGATACACAAACTCACGCATCACGCCGAGCGACACGCCCAGGCCCGCGAGGATGAATGAGAACTCACCCAGCTGCGAGAGGCTGAATCCACAGCGCACGGAGTTCTCCAGCCCCTTTCCGGAAAGGGCGGCTCCCGTGGTCGCAAATGACGAGATACCCACGAGCACGGCAATGGTTATGGCCAGTATGGTACCCCAATGCTCCACTATCACAGACGGGTTCACCATCATGCCCACAGAGACGAAGAAGATGGCGGCGAAGAGATTCTTTATGCTTCCCACCAATGAGCTTATCTTCTCTCCCTCAATCGTTTCCGAAAGGATAGAACCCATCACGAAAGCACCGAGGGCAGACGAGAAACCAGCCACGCTCGCGAGCTGGACCATGCCGAAGCACAGGCCGATGCTCACCAGTAGCAGTATCTCGTCATTCATGTATTTGTGGGCCTTCTGAAGAAGGGTCGGGATCACATATATACCCACGAGGAACCAAAGGATAAGGAAGAAGAACAGTTTCGCGATGCCCATGAGCATCTCTGTGCCCGAGAACCTATGTGATACTGCCATGGTCGAGAGCAGCACCATCAGAAGGATGGCGATGAGGTCCTGGACCACCAATGTGCCAAACACCGTCGAGGCATAAGGAGCCTTCTTCAGGCCGAGGTCGTCATATGCCTTTATGACAATGGCAGTGGACGACATCGAGAGCATTCCTCCGAGAAACACGCTCTCCATCGCCGACCACCCCAGCGCCTGCCCCAGCATGATGCCGAGGGCTATCATGCCCAGGCACTGCATGCCAGCGATGATAAGCGCGCTGCTTCCCACCTTCAGCAGTTTCTTGAAGCTGAACTCCAGTCCAAGTGCGAAGAGAAGAAAGATGATACCGATATCGGACCACTGCTGCACCGATTCCGTGCTGCTGATGCCCGGGAAGAATGAGATGTGTGGTCCCACAAGAAATCCAGCCACTATGTAGCCAAGCACAAGGGGCTGCTTAAGGACTTTCGAGATGACGGTGAAAACACCTGCCGATATGAGTATTACCGCGAGGTCGCGGACCAGATTAAGTTCTTCTGCCATAATAAAGCAAATATAAGTAATTTTGACTATATTTGAACTTTATCCAACAACCGGAAAACAAATACACAAATATGAAATTTCTCAAGTATTTCCTGTCCATTGTAGTGGCCGTCACCGCAGTCGCATGTGCGAAGCCAGTGATCGAGGTGACCAAGGTGAACCTCTCGAAGACTACCCTGGAGCTCACCGAGGGTGAGTCCGACACCATCACGGCCACCGTGGAGCCGAACGACGCGACCGACAAGTCTGTCGTTTGGAGCAGCGACGCATCTGCAGTAGCTACCGTAACAGAGGGCACCATCAAGGCCATTGCCCCAGGAACAGCGAAGATAACCGCGAAGTCAGGCACCAAGTCTGCCACCTGTACCGTCACCGTGAAGGCGAAGTTCATCGCCGTCACCGGGCTGAAGCTCTCAAACGACAGCATTGACATGGTAGAGGGAGACAGCGTGGACCTCACCGCCACCGTGGAGCCAGCAAACGCCACCGATAAGACCGTGACCTGGAAGAGCTCCCAGGAAGCCGTAGCCACCGTAGCCGATGGCAAGGTCACCGCAGTAGCTCCAGGTAGCGCCATCATTACCGCGAAGGCAAGTGACCAGGTGGTCGCATGTATCGTGAATGTAGTGGCACGCACCATCAGCGTCACCTCCATCACCCTGAATGCCACCGAGACGAACCTGGTGGTAGGAGGCGAGCCATTCAAGCTCGTGGCTGAGGTGAAGCCAGACGACGCTACCGACAAGTCCATCGAGTGGAAGTCTTCAAACACTTCCATCGCCATGGTCAATGAAAGCGGTATGGTAGTGCCTGTCGAGCAGGGAGAGTGCACCATTACAGCGACCAGCAAGCAGAATCCTGAGATCAGCGCCACATGCAAGGTCACTGTGAAGAGACAGGAGGTCAAGGTGACCAGCGTGAAGCTTGACAAGACCAGCGCTGAGATATACATAAACAAGGAGGCGAAGCTCACCGCCACAGTCCTGCCTGAAGACGCCACAAACAAGAACATCAGCTGGAGCAGCACAGACGCTTCTGTAGTGACAGTGGACCAGATGGGTAACCTCACTGCGAAGAAGGTCGGCAAGGCCTCAGTAGTGGTGACTTCCGAGGATGGAGGAAAGACCGCTTCCTGCGCCGTAGAGGTCAAGGATACCCCTGTCACCTACATCAAGATAACAAATGCGCCATCTGACCTTAACGTAAAGAGTGGAAACACCTTCACCCCAGAGGTCAAGGTACTGCCAGAAAACGCATCGAACAAGGACTTCACAGTCACCGTAGATGACAGCCGGCTCGCGTCCGTAAATGGAAAGACTGTGACCTTCCTCAATGACAATGGTTATGTGAATGTAACAGTCACATCAAAGGCGACCAGCAGCATAAGGGATGTCTTAGAGTTCAGGGTATGGGTGCCAGTGAAGTCTATTGAGTTCAATCTTCCTACGCCAAAGGTTACCTTAGGAGTAGGAAAGAAATACACGCTTTCTGTGGCATACACACCATCGAACGCAGGAAACAAGAAGGTCACCTACAAGGCAAGCGACCCAAGCATCATTTCCGTTTCAGATAGTGAGATAACAGGATTGGCACCTGGTACATGTACTGTCACAGCCACAAGCGAGGACAACCCATCGGCCACTGCGTCCATCGAGGTCATCGTCAAGGCGACAAACAAGGTCTCCATTAATGGAGGTGAGGCAGTGGAATATCTCACAGGAAACCTCAGCAAGACCCTTGCTGGCAAGCTCATAACCTCGCTCAAATGGACTTCGGACAGCTATCTTGATTCCGATGACGCAGGAGCATTCAGAGTATCAACACTTGCGAACTACCTTACAAGTCTCGACATGTCCAAGGTGCACATCATTGAAGGAGGTAATCCATATAAAGTGTACTTCGAGTCCTATCTCACGTATACCGAGACCACGACCAAGGACGAGTTCCCTAAGTATCTCCTTTACAGGTACAATAAGCTCAAGACCCTGATCCTTCCAGAAAGTGTGACCAGCATCGGGACTAGCTCGATAGAGGATACAGGACTCGAGACTATCACCATCCCTAATTCAGTGAAGACGATACGTCGTTACAGTCTCTCAAGGTCAAAGCTGAAAGGAACCATAGTCATACCTGACTCTGTAGAGCTCATTGAGGTGGGAGCTTTTGAGAGCAACCAGCTTTCACACATCAAGATAGGTGCATCAGCAACCTTCGGCACTGCAGATCTGCCTTTCCGTGCTAACCCTCTCCTTGAAGATTACGAGGTCAGCAGCTCGAACCCGAATTTCAAATCTGCAGATGGAGTGCTGCTTTCCAAGGACGGGCAGAAGCTCATCGCTTATCCTGCATCCAGACTTAATGGCAAGGTTAAATTACCTGCCGGATTCACGACTATCGGCCTGGGTGCCATCGAGGTACCTACCACAGCCGTGCTTGAATCCATCAGTGTCCCAGAAGGTGTTACCACCATTGATGGTTATGGCATAAATGGCGTATCTGGAGTACTCATCTTACCATCTACACTGGAGAATGTGGACGGTCTATCTTTCTTTAAATTCCAGGATGCCAATGTAGTTCTCAAGGCGACCACACCTCCTTATTGCACAGAGGACTCTAGTTACGGACCATTCTACGAAGGAACCATACATAAACTTTACGTCCCTAAGGCATCGCTTAAGCAGTACAAGAACAGCTACTACTGGGGAGATCTCGGAGACAAGATCGCAAGCATCGAGGATATAGGTGATTCATCGGACCTTGACTTCAAGGAAGTAATATTGTTCTAAAAGAAGAAGACATGAAAAAGAATATTTTTTACATAGCTTTAACTCTTTTGAGCATTTGCGCATGCCAGAAAGAGAATACAGAGAAAAATGCCGAGGGGACACCTATGACTTTCTCTGCCGTAATCGCAGGAAACGAGCAGACCAAGGCAAGTTTCAGCGACGAAGACGGTTCTGTCCTGAAGTTTTCATGGGATGCCGAGGAAAAGATTTCCGTAATCGCCTTCGACTCTGAAAATAAAGTACTGGCAGTAGACACTTTCACCTCTACTGGAGAGGCTGGCCGCACAAGGGCAGACTTCACAGGCACACTTACCCAGGTTGAGGGCACACACCATCTTGAGTGCTTCTATCCAGCACTTACAGAGCATAGAGGGAACCAGTATTTTGAACAGCTTACAGGGCATTCTTTTTACAGTGTACAGCTGAACAGTCAGTACTCAAACCACACATCAAGTTTCAGTTACAGAGGCAAGACAAAAACAGAACATCTAGGAAAATATGCCGTCATGTCAGGACTCTTCAAGGAAATAGATGGTGTAGAGTTCGTTGAGTTCCAGCATCTGAAGAGTGTCGTGAAGGTGGTCCTGACGGTACCAGAGGATATAGTGGGAGCACTATGGTCAGCCATCCACATCGAATGTTTTAATGGAACAACACGCCAAAACATCTCAGGTAGCGGCTGGGGATATAGTTCAATATTGAAAGGAGATGGACCGCTCATTACTGGTGGAAGTCCTACAAACAAGATATCGTTGTACAATGACCTGGACTGTATCGATAGCCGAACCATCACAGAGTACATCATAGCCAAACTTACAAAAGCAAGTGCTGGAAATACTCTCGTCATCTCGATACCTAACTATTCTGGCAAAACAGCGAGTGCAAGCCTCACCCTGCCTAGCGATGTAACCTTCCAGCCAGGAGTCATGTATACCATCCACGCTGACCTAGCACTCGAATAGAACTAAGTATGAAGATCTGTATCATCCAGAGAGAAATAGTCTGGGCTGACCCTCAGGCAAACATATCCAGGCTGACAGAAGAGGCCAAATGCTGGCCCGCAGCCGACCTGTACGTGCTTCCGGAGATGTTCTCTACCGGCTTCGCCACTCATCCAGAGGGCATAGCCGAAGAAGAAGCGCAGTGCGCTTCTCTAGAGTGGATGCGTGAGACGGCGAAGGCTATGGACTGTGCCTTAGCCGGAAGCATTGCTACACATACCACAGACGGTAAATATGTGAACCGCTTCCATTTCGTCACGCCCGACGGCGAGTGTCACTACGACAAGCATCACCTCTTCACATATAGTGGAGAGCACGAGCGCTTCACTGCGGGAGATGAGCAGGTCATCGTGGAGTGGCGCGGAGTCCGTTTCCGCCTCATCGTCTGCTACGACCTCCGCTTCCCAGCTTGGAGCAGGAACAGCGGCGCCGGAAAGGACGGAAAGTACGACTGCCTGCTATGCGTGGCAAGCTGGCCTTCAGTTCGTTCAGGCGCATGGAAAGCACTCGTAAGGGCCAGAGCCATCGAGAATCAGTGTTTCGTAGCCGCTGTAAACAGAGTCGGTACAGATCCATCCTGCATCTATAGCGGAGACTCCGCCATCATCGACCCTTACGGAGAAGATATCGTGGCATGTACTCCATCGAAAGCAGAAGCACTTGTAGCAGAAATAGATATGGATTCACTCAGGGCATTCCGAGAGAAGTTCCCTGTACTTGCAGACGCTGACACACTAACACTAAATCACCAATAAAATGAAAAGACTGTTCGCAGCCATAGCTGCTACACTGGCACTCGCCACCACCACGCTGAACGCGCAGGTGGACCAGCTCACTCCGAAAAGAGAATTCCGCGGAGCATGGCTCCACATCGTGGGAAACACCACCATGAGGAACATGACCACTCAGCAGATACAGGATTGGTTCACAAGCACCCTCGACACCCTTCAGGCTGCAGGATGCAATGCCATCGTATTCCAGGTCAGACCGCAGGCTGACGCCTTCTTCGAGTCCTCTCTGGAGCCTTGGACCCGCTTCCTCACTGGTACCCAGGGCAAGGCTCCGAAGCCATACTGGGATCCGCTCGCATTCGTGATCGAGGAGAGCCACAAAAGGGGCATGGAACTCCACGCATGGCTTAATCCTTACCGTGTCACCTCGAATGACAAGGAGGTCCTCACGAAGGATCACCTCTATTACAAGAACCCAGGCATCTTCAAAAGATACGGAAAGCAGCTCTACTTCGATCCAGGTGAGCCGGCTGCACGAGAGCACACCATCAAGGTGATTGCCGACATCGTGAAGCGCTATGACGTGGATGCCATCCACTTCGATGACTATTTCTATCCTTATCCAGAGGGAAACAAGGACTTCCCAGATGACGCTTCATTCAAGAAATATGGAGCCAAGGACGGTTTCACCCCTGACCAGAAGAATGACTGGAGAAGACATAACACAGAGGTACTCATCCGCGACATAAACAAGGCGATCAAGGAGATAAAGCCTTGGGTACGTTTCGGTATCTCCCCTTTCGGCATCCACAGGAACCTCAAGGATGACCCTTCCGGATCACGTACAAATGGTCTCTCAAACTACGACCAGCTCTTCGCTGACGTCCCAGGATGGGCAAACAAGGGCTATATCGACTACATGGCGCCTCAGCTTTACTGGGAGATAGGCCATCCAAGAGCAGACTACGACGTGCTCATCAACTGGTGGAATGACTCGAACTTCAAGGGACATCTCTACATCGGCCAGTCTATCTCATCACTGAACAAGCCAGACCTTCAGGACAGCACCACCACTCAGCTTGGCACCAAGATGAGAATGGTGAGAGAGCGCGACGGTGTGCACGGAAACATCTGGTGGCCAGGCTGGAGCATCCCTAAGAATGTGAACGGCATCTGCGACTCACTCACCGTGAAGTACCAGAAGGCGCTGTCACTTATCCCAGCGTACACCGACATCGACGCCATCGCACCAGACCCAGTCTCAATCATTGGATCTGACCTCGAGGAGATCATCTGGTACGCCCAGCGCACAGACGACGTGATGCAGGAGCCACACTTCTACGTGGTATATAGGTTTGATGAGAACGAGGATATCGACATCTCTGACCCTAAGCACATCGTAGCCATCACCAAGGAGAATGGCTACAGGCCTGCAGAGGGCACAAACAGATACAGATACGTGGTGACAGTGGTAGACCACTGCTGGAATGAGAGCGCTCCGTCGGAGCCAATGAGACTCAAGAGCCCGATGGACATGTCTCCGCTGCCGGTACCTGAGGTACAGCAGTCATTTCTGAGTTCACTGGTTCTTTAGAACATATTCTGCAGCGGCACAGAGCTGCTCATAGAAGTCTTCGCCAAAAGCGGCGATGAGAGGGTCTTTCAGGAACTGATAGACCCTTTTCTTTTCGCGTGCCCCCTTTATGAAGGCATCGGCACAGATGTCCCAATGATGCAGGTTCAGCGCCTTACCGCCTCCCGTGAGCTCCTTCACGCGAATAGGGTACAATGAGCACGAGATGGGCTTGCGGAACTGGCATTTGCCGTCCAGATGGCACATCTCGATGGCGCAGAGGCAGTTCCCGGCCTCATCGAAGTGCGTGTATGCGCACTCCTCGGTGCCAGGGACCAATGGAGTCACGATATCGCCCTCGATGTCTATCTCGAAGAAGCCTTTCTCCTCAGCCGCGGCACGGCCTTTCTCGCTCATGAGATGCGAGTACTTCGGATAATCCCTCTCGCACTCCTCTATCTCCTCATCCTTCATCGGTGCCCCGCAGTCACCTACGATGCAGCATTTACCCTTGCACACCGCATAGTCACATGCGAAATACTCTGTCACGACCTCCTCAGACACAAGGATGTCACCTATCTCTATGATCGTTCCGAAATCCCTTCTTCCCATTGTACTAATAAACTATGAACTCCACCTTGCTTCCATCCTCAAACTTCTTCAGGATGTCCCTTACATCAGCAAGGCTCACTGAATTTATCTTGTCCTTGAAACCCGACACCATGTCCTTGCCATCCGAGTATCTGGTGAGCACGTTCTGCATCATCACTGATGGACGTGCATACTCCGCCGTCATGTCGTCGAGAAGATCTGCCTTCGCGAGCTTCAGCTGAGAATCTGTAAGAGTGCCCTTCGACACCTTCGCTATAGCCTCCCTGACACGTCCCAGCGCCTTCAGAGGATTCTCCGGAGCTATCCCGGCTGGAAGCCCGGACTCCTCGGACGGACGACAGCTGAACCTCAGGTTAAGGCGCTCCACAGGGAACACCTCGTAACTGTCAGATATCTCCAGATACATGCCTGAGTCGGCTATGGCCTGCACGATCTCGCGCTCGAGCACGAGCTGCGCGAGCTTGTACGCCATGAAATGCTCGCCACTGAACGGCAGCAGCGCGGACATCGCCACGTTCACACTTGGCTCGCCGCTCCCCGCCTCCGCGTCTTCTGAGCCCACCGTGCACGTCGACCATCCTGGGCGCAGCTTGTAGCTGACGGATGGTCTCACAGCGTGCTGTGAGCTGGTCTCGAAGCCACCCAGATAGCGACAGAGAACCTTCTTCACCACGTCCTCATCCAGGTCGCCAATGAGCACGAAAACACCATCGGACACGCGTGAGAACTGGTTTGCGAAGTATTTTTCCGCACGCTGAGGAAGGTCATTCCTCAGTGCGCTCAGACGCTTGGTCGGAGTGTATTTGTATTCAGGACACATTATGCTGTCCACGACAGCGGATATGCCCTCCTGCTGTCGTCTCACCAGTGCCTGACGAAGCCCCTCGCACTCCCTGTAATAGGCAAAGGACTCACTGTTCACCTTCCTCTCGTTCGCGACAGCCAGCAGCGACTTCATCACAAACGGAAGCATGTCTGACGGAGCCGATCCGCTGATGCGCATGTCGGAAAGGCTCACCGATGTCTTCTGGACTACAGCATTGGCCTTCAGCATATTCTGGAAAGTCGCTCCGCTGAGGCCGGCCACGTCGCTGAGCTGGAGCATGTCCTGAACGAAGCCACACTCGCCCTGGCCTATGCCCTGGACGCCCGAGTAGCCTCCCTTTATCATGAGGGCGTAGTCAAACTTGCCCTGAGTATCCATCTTCTTGTAGATGACGCGCATGCCATTTGAGAATGTCCACATCTTGCCTCCGGTCACCGGCTCGGCAGCCTCCTTCTTCAGCTTCACCTTCGCCTTCGGGGTGGCAAGCTTGGTGGAGTCGCCGTAGTTCTGGATGAAAGTAGGGATGGAGCCTTCTACATTGGCCATACGCCAAGCCACGGTGAATACAGTGCGGAGCTCAGCGGCGTCGACGCTGGATGCTGGTGCGGCACAGCGCAGAGCAACATTCTTCGATGGATCGAGCAGCGCCGACACGAAATCATTGAACAGCGGCAGCACCCTATCGACAGGAAGCCTCTGCTGAGCGAAGAACTCGGCGCGCGTCGCAGTGGTGGCAAGTGGGGCCCCATAGAGGTACGCCGCTATACACCTGTCCATCCACTCCTTGTTCGTGGTCTTCTTCGCCGCCGTCTTCGCTATGGAAGTGAGGAACTCGTCACGCGCAAAGGCGTACTCCTCGACGCTCGTGCTCTTCGCATCCAGAGATGAGAGCACCTCCGAGAGCGCCTGCACCGCGTCCTGAACCCTTCCTGGCGCGACGCTGACGCTGACTGTGAACTCCTCATCCGACGGGCCATCCGCGCTGCTTCTGTATTCTGTCTCCACCTCTGCCAGCGGGATGTTCCTCTGGCGGAATGTGCTTTCTATGCGGTTCTGGGCAATGATTCCGAGCTCCTTCGCGAACATCTCAGTCACCAGCGGCTGGACTGTAGCCATCAGCTCCTTCGGCGCGCGAGGCGATGCAAATGCCACCGTGACCCGCGCCACGCCGTCTCTGTCCGGCGCCACGCACTCCACTCTCATGGAGTCCGCCAGCAGGCTCTGCAACGGCTTCTGCTTAGGGAGCGGCTGCCTGCGACTCACCATCATGGAGAGCACCTTCATCCTCTCCACCAGCGCTTTCGGGTCAATGTCTCCGCTCACCACCACCGCCTGGGCGTATGGGCTGCGCTCGCTGATGCCGAACATCATCATCAATGTAGTGTCGCACACCGCCTGAGAAGACACCGGAACGCCCTCGAACCTATACTTGACTGCGTCAGGTGCCGACTCCACGAAGCCATAGCTGCGGTAGCCTACACCATTTGAGGAAAGAAACCTGTATGGCTTCTTTCCATCGAAGTAAGGGAGCTCCACAAGAGCCCCTCTGGCAGACTCCGCATCATCCTCTCCATTCTGGATGATGGCGAAATCAGCCATTCCCTTGTCTACCTTATTTGTGACAAGATAGTATTTGATGCCATTTGGAAGTGCCCCTGCAGTGACCTCAGATGCCGTTTTCAGGGTAGGAAGATCCTGAGCGGGCAGCAGCTGGGATATGCATAAAAAAAACAGAGCACAGAATTTGGCAAGGTTTGTGCTAATTCTCATGACAAATATCGTGGTGCATTACAAAGGTAAGGTTTTTTTTACTACCTTTGTGATTCATACACCTGAATTAATTATTAAACTTTATACCATTATGAAGAAATTGATTCTTTCGATCATCGCCATCGCAGTATCAGTATGCATGGCATCTGCACAGGACATGGCTACTGCCACTGAAACCGCAAAGACCGCAAACGAGGCTCTTACCAGCAATGATTATACCACTGCTCTCAAGGGTTTCAAGGAGGCTCTTACACTTGCTGAGGCTTGTGGCGAGGAGGGTGCAGAAATCGTCAGCACCTGCAAGGACATCATCCCTAGAATCATGCTCGCCATCGCTAAGGATGCCATCAACGAGAACAAGCTCGATGAGGCTCTCAAGGGCATCGCTGAGGCAGTAAAGGTAGCTGAGGAGTACAAGGTAGACGACGTTCTCGACGAGGCCGCTGATCTCGTACCTCAGATCAAGATGAAGAAGGCAAATGATCTCTACAAGGCTCAGGATTTCGCTGGCGCAGTAGAGGCATTCAAGGATATCCTCGCTGACGATCCTACAAACGGAAAGGTAGCTCTCACCCTCGGTGCTTGCTACGCTAAGCTCGGTGATAACGACAGCGCAGAGGCAGCTTTCACCCAGGCTCTCGAGAATGGCCAGGTAGTAGCAGCCAAGAAGCAGCTCGCAAACATCAACCTCAAGAAGGCTTCTGCAGCACTCAAGGCTAAGAAGTATGCTGAGGCTGTAGAGAGCGCTCTCAAGTCAAACGAGTATGTTGAGGATGCAAAGTGTCTCCAGATCGCTGGCCAGGCTTCACAGCTTGCAGGCAAGGAGGTTGACGCCATCAAGTACTTCGAGAGCTATCTCGAGGCAGCTCCAGAGTCAAAGAACGCTGGTCAGATCGCTTTCACCCTCGGTGCTCTCTATCAGAAGGCTAAGAATAACGCCAAGGCTAAGGAGTTCTACACCAAGGCTCTTACCGATCCTAAGTTCGGTGCTGAGGCTAAGAAGCAGATCGACGCTCTCAAGTAATGACATCACTTGAACTTCTCGCACCAGCGAGAAACTACGATATCGGCATCGCAGCTATAGACTGCGGTGCCGATGCCGTGTATATCGCGGCAGAGGAGTTCGGAGCCAGAAAGGACGCAGGTAACTCCATGCAGGACGTGGAGCGTCTGTGTACCTATGCGCACAAGTTCGGAGTGAGGATATTCCTCACCGTAAATACCATCGTGTATGACGAGGAGCTGGAGCGCGTACATAAACTCATGCTCGACGCCCAGGAGGCTGGCGTCGACGCATTCATAGTGCAGGACCTGGCTGTCACCACTTGGGATGACATCAAGGTCCCTCTTCATGCCTCCACCCAGTGTGCCATAAGGGACGCAGGCAAGGCTTGCTTCTACCAGAGCCTTGGATTCTCAAGGCTGGTGCTTGAGCGCGAGCTCTCGCTGGAAGACATCAGGCTGATAAGCGAGTCAGTGCCTGAATGCGAGATAGAGTGCTTCGTGCATGGAGCCCTGTGTGTATGCTACAGTGGTCAGTGCTACATGTCTGAGAACATCTCGAGACGCAGCGCAAACAGAGGTGGATGCATACAGGCCTGCAGGTCGCTCTACGACCTTGTGGACGAGTCTGGAAAGACCATCGTGAAGGACAAGGCTCTTCTTTCGCTCAAGGATTACCGCCTGCTGGAAAGGCTGGAGGACATGGCCGGAGCAGGAGTCTGCTCGTTCAAGATAGAAGGAAGGCTCAAGAGTGCATCCTACGTAAAGAACGTGGTACGCGAGTACTCGCTGGCACTTGACGCTCTCGTGAGCAAGTATCCTGAAGAGTACTGCAGGGCGTCGTCCGGCCACGTGAGCGGAGGATTCAGGCCAGACAGCGCGAAGACATTCAACAGAGGATATACCGAGCTGTACCTGGACGGGGAGCGCGGCCAGTGGTCGTCAATGGACGCGCCGAAGTCCATGGGAGAGCGTATCGGAAGCGTCGCAGGGGTCCGCAGAGTGGACCATAAGACGATGGAGATACGCGTAAAGCCGGTCCCAGGTGGCGTGGAGCTACACAACGGAGATGGCTTCTGCACCATAGGAAGGAACCTCAAGGACGGCCAGGGTGGCCTTCTGGGCTTCCGCGGCGATGTCTGCGAGGGCCTCACCATCCGCTGCAAGTTCTCCCCTGACATCGTCGCTGGCGCCCCTCTCTACCGAAACATTAACGCCCAGTTCGAGAAGGAGCTTGAGAAGAACATGCCCGTGCGCGAGATGGATGTGGATGTGTCCGTAGCCATCAGCGGAAGCTATGACATAGACTTCACGGCCCGTACGGAGGATGGGCGCGAGGTGCTCAGCGCATTCAAGGCGGACCTCGAGGACGCCGAGAACGCAGAGCGACAGAGAGCCCTCATCGAGGGCCAGATCTCGAAAAGAGCGGGCATCTACAGGTTCCATCTCTCCGAGATCAAGGTCAGCACTCCTGGCGGCAAGCTGCCGCTGCTCAGTGCGTCGATCCTTAACAGCATCAGAAGGCTCATGGCAGAAGACCTGGACGCCCAGCCACTCAAGGCTAGGCCTCTAGCACAAGGCCACAGAGATGTATCCGTAGAGGCCCCAGAAGAGACTTTGAGCTACAAGGCAAACATCTCAAACAGACTCTCGCGAGAGGTCTATGCCAGCCGCGGAGTCACCCAGATGGATGAAGCCTACGAGCTTTCACACCAGGCGGATGCCGAGCTCATGCGCACGAAATACTGCATCAGGCATGAGCTGGGAATGTGCCCTGTCCATCAGGGAGCCAAGGCCAGCGGCCCTCTCTACCTGATGAACAACGGCAGGAGATTCGCCCTGGGCTTCGACTGCCGTAACTGCGAGATGACAGTCAGCGAGGCTTAGGCTACTGCAGGCAGAAAGTGAGGCTCACGTCTCCGAAATTACCCACCTTACCCGTGTTTTTCTTGAAGAAGGAGCTGGAGAGCTGCCCTCTCCATATGATGTCGTCATGGACATTGAGCGGGATGTTCAGCGTGAAGCCATAGCTCTTCGAGTTCACCTTCACTGTAGCCTCTGTCTTCCAGCTGGTCTGCGTGCCACCATCGTCCTCATTCACGAGGAAGGCAAACATATCCAGCTGAGGTGTAAACTCAGATATCAGCACAGCATTGAACGGAATCTTGAGTCCCACCTTTGAGCGTGGTATCGAGATCATGAAGTTCGTCACAGAAGGCTTGTAGAGCTTCAGCTCAGCCTCTGTGCTGGCTGTGAATCCACTCACGCTTCCACAGTGAATCACTATCTCGGAAGCCCCACAGAGCCAGCAGTCAAAGTTTTTCCTCAGGGTGATGTCCTTCAGATACAGTGTAGGATAATCCTCATCGGAGCCAGACTTAACATAGATCTCACCTCCCTGCCCCCACTCAGGGTCCTTGCGGCGACGCACCTCTATGGACTCATATCCACTGTCATCATTTCGATTAAGCACCCACACAGGCCTCTGCATGGCCATCTGCTCGTCCACGATCACCTGCTGGACATGGCTACCTCCATCCTCATCATGAACTATCTCATAACCTATGTTTGAGGCAGCCTCCGCCTCGGGATAATAGGTGATGACAGGATACTGGTGACCATCCCAGCGCTCCGAATAAGGCCAGTAAACCTGCGTGTCAGAGCTTTCCAGAGCCTCAAGCAATCCCTCGACCGAGGCCTCACCAGCTTTTGTCCTGGCGCCCAGATAGTCCTCGATCAAGGAACGCAGAGGCTTCGAATAGCTTCGTGTAGGCGCCTTTGTGTCAAGCCTTTCCGTCCCCACACCCTTTCCTGGCTCCACGAAAAGGTCATGCATGGTATACTCCTCATCATATCCATTCGACAATGATTCCGTAACCGCGGCATGAACCTCCTGCAGATGCTCCTCCTCCAGCGGCAGCTCAGAGAACATCACCGCCAGATCCTTCAGCTCAGTCCATGTCTGCGGCTGCTCGCCGCCGCCTTCCACAGAGGGCTTTTCATTCACACAAGATGCTGTCAACAAACATAGCGCACTCACTCCCGCTATCCGAAGAAATCCTTTCATAGTTTATAGTTTTATTTGTCCGATGCAAAGTTGGAGCGAACTAGCCGTTTATCCTAAATGGAAACGGATAAAATGAAAAATCGCCACTACAGAGCCCTGCAGCAGCGTATTTATCTCGACACGAATGAAAATTTTTCAGAAAAATCAGTGCGAATAGCGGACAAATCTGTCCTTTCCGAAGATGTCCTTCACTATCTCGACATGTCTGAAGCCGGCTTCCACAAACACCTGAGCGGTCTCAGGCCCCAGCATCTCATTGATCTCTGTCATACCTATGCCGGAAGGTTTCAAGTACTTCAGCGACCACTGCGCGATGGCGCGATAGAACAGCAGCGGGTCTGCGTCTGGGACAAACAGCGCCAGCGCAGGCTCATGATCGAGGACATTGGTACGCATAAGGGCCTTCTCGCAGTCCTTGATGTATGGCGGGTTCGAGAGGATGAGATCGAAATCGCCGTGCTCGAAAGGCCTGTCCACATCCAGCACATCTGCCTTCACGAAGAGAGGCGCTGCCGGAAGAGGCTGGCTGGAGGCGACCTTCAGGGCGCCGTCCGAGATGTCCACGCCTATCACTTCCGCCTCTGGGGAGGCCAATGCTACCGTCCACGCTATGCATCCCGAGCCGGTGCAGAGGTCAAGCACGCGCGCTGGCGCCTTGCTTCTGGCCACCTCGGTGGCCTCCAGCGCCAGCTGCTCTGTCTCCGGGCGAGGGATGAGCACGTCCGGGCACACGTTGAACATGTGCCCGCAGAACTCCGCCACGCCCAGCACATATTGGATGGGCTCCCCTGCCTGAAGACGCAGAAGAGACGCCTGGAGTCGCTCGCTCACCTGCGGCGCGAGCTCGTATCCAGGCTCCACGACATGTGTGTAGCTCTTGGTGCCAGCCACATGTCCGCACAGCATCAGGATGATGCTGCGAGCCTCCTCAGTAGGATAAAGGGACTCGAGCACTCGAGTCCCTTCATTGACGAAATCCTTTAAAAGCATTCTTATTCGTTCTCGATGATGTGGGTAAGGAACGAAGTCATGTCCATACCCGCAGTACGTACCATCTTCGGTACGAGCGATGCGCTGGTCATGCCTGGGATGGTGTTCACCTCCAGGAAGTAAAGACCATCAGCTGCGCTGATATAGTCGATTCTCACGATACCTGAGCAGCCGAGCTGACGGTATATCTTCTTTGTGGTCTCCTGCACGAGAGCTGCAAGCTCGTCTGGAATCTGAGCTGGGCAGATCTCCTGGCTGTGACCATTGTACTTCGCATCATAGTCGAAGTAATCATTGTCCGTCACGATCTCGATGACAGGAAGGGCGTTCACCTCGCCTGCCACTGCATACGCCGCGCAGGTGAGCTCGCGTCCTGACACGCCCTGCTCGATGAGCACCATAGGGCCTTCAGCGTACGCGTATCTGATGGCATCTGAAAGGTCCTCAGCCTTCTTCACCTTCGTGATACCGAAGCTTGAACCTCCATTTGTAGGCTTCACAAATACTGGGAACTGGAGGCGACCCTCCACCTTCTTCGTCACGGCCTCAAGATCAGCACCCTCGCGTACAAACACGTCAGGGGCACATTTTACGAAGTCCACGTCGCGAAGATAGTTCTTGCATGAGTACTTGTCGAAGGCCACGGTAGAGACAAATGCGCTGCATGAGCTGAATGGGATGCCGAGCATCTCGAAATAGCCCTGGAGAAGACCTGTCTCACCTGGAGCACCATGCTGCATGATATATACATAGTCAAACTTGACCTTCTCGCCAAGCACGCTCACTGAGCAGTCTGTCTTGTCGACCTCTGGTCTGGCACCTTCTGGGAAGGTGACTCTCATGGCACCCTTCTTCTTGTACGCCACGAGCTGCCATTTGCCGAAACGTGCGAAGATCTCATACACGTCGTAGAGGTCTCCATCAATACGGGAGGCTGTGAACTCTCCACTGCGGCAAGCCACTTCCCACTCTGAGGAGTCGCTGCCATAAAATACCGCGATTGCGCTATACTTTGCCATTATTCGAAATAATAATCTTCTCTTTCCTCTTCGGTGATGGCTGTCTCATCGCCACCGGTGCAGCCGAAGTCAAATCCTTCACCCCTTGGAGCCATGAACATGTCCATCTCGCTGACGCCCAATGTTCCGTCCTTCAAGCATTTCTGCATCCAGATGCCCCAGATAGGGAGGGCAGCAGCCGAGCCCTGTCCGAGCGCGCCTGAAGTGAAGTGTACATCTCTATCCTCAGCACCTACCCATACGCCGGCGGTGATGGTAGGCGTGTAGCCGATGAACCACGCATCAGAGTTTCCATTCGTGGTTCCTGTCTTTCCGGCAATCTGGCCCTTGAGGCCATAGACGGTGCGGAGTCTGTTACCTGTACCACCATCCACGACGCCACGCATCATATTTACCATGATGAATGCAGTGCGTGCGCCAATGGTAACCTCCGAATGGGTCGCGAACTCAGAGATCTCATTGCCCTGGTTATCCTCGATGCGGGTCACACACTTAGGCTGTATGTACGAACCCTCTGAAGGGAAGGTGTTATATGCTGCCACCATCTCGTATACAGAGAGATCGGCTGAGCCCACGCAGAGCGGATGCACCGCCTCGATATGGCTTCCGATACCCATCTGGTGCATGAGCGCTACCAATGACTCCGGTCCGAGTCGCTTGATAAGATATGCCGAGATGTTGTTTGAACTCATCTGAAGGCCCCACTTGAGGGTCACGGTCTTTCCGATCCACTCAGCCTTGTCGGTGCTTCGCGGAGTCCAGCTGGTTCCGTTCGGAAGATCCACGGTCTGGTACTCATTCAGCACCTTGGTGCATGGGGTGAAACCATTGTCCGGAAGCATGGCCAGAGTGTAGAGGAAAGGCTTCACTGTAGAACCGATCTGGCGCTTGCCCTGCCTTACATTGTCATACTTGAAGTATCTGTAGTTCGGGCCACCCACATAGGCCTTGATGTGGCCTGTGCCTGGCTCAATGGCCATGAAGCCCGCACGCATGATGCCCTTGTAGTACTTGATGGAGTCGTCCGGAGTCATGAGTGTGTCAATGTATGACTCCTTTCCGTTCTTCCAAGCGAAGACGCGCATCTTCGTAGGCTCAGAGAACTGCTTGAAGATCTCGCTGTCCGACAGACCAGCCTTCTTCTGAAGGCGGTAGCGGTCGCTCCACTTCCTCGCGTTCTTCATGAGGCGGTTCACCTGTGCCTGATCGACATCATTGGCAAATGGAGCATTCTTCAAGTGCTTCATCTCGCGGTCGAAGAGCTTCTGCTGGCTGCTCATATGCTGAGCCACAGCCTCTTCGGCATAGCGCTGCATCTTCTTGTTGATGGTGGTATAGATCTTCAGACCGTCCCTGTCGAGGTCATATGACTCGCCTGTGGTCTTCTTGTTCTTGTTAAGCCAGCCATAAAGGTCATCATTGACCCAGAGGGTGGAGTCTGCGCGGTAGTCCTCCACATAGGCATAGTCGCTCCTCTTAGGCTTGGTGGCATTCATGGTGCGGCGGAGCATGTCGCGGAAGTAAGGCGCAAAGCCGGAATTATGGTCCTGGATATGGTAGTCCGTGACGATAGGCAGAGCCCTCAGGGAGTCACGGAACGCCGAAGACTTCACGCCAGCGGCCTTCGCGTCATCATCGAAGTAGCCTGCCTTCTCCATCTGGCCAATGACAAAGTTCCTTCTGTTGAGAGCCTTGTCCGGATTCAGAATAGGATTATATCTGGTAGGCTTGTTCACCATACCCACGAGCATGGCGCTCTCCTCGATGCTGAGCTCTGAAGGGAGCTTTCCGAAGAAAGTCTCCGATGCTGCCTTCACACCATAGGCTCCACTTCCGAAGAAGATGGAGTTAAGGTACATGTCCACGATCTCCTCCTTGGTGTAGTTCTTCTCGATCTTCACTGCAGTGACCCACTCCTTGAGCTTGATCCAGACCATATTCAGCTTGTTCGAGTTCTCTGGGCGAGGATAAAGGGTCTTCGCCAGCTGCTGGGTGATGGTGGAACCACCTCCCTGGCTGGAGTTATTCATGAGCAAGGTCTTCACGAACACTCGTGCCAGACCTCTCATATCGATACCGGAATGCCTGTAGAAGCGCACGTCCTCTGTAGCCACGGCAGCGTGAACCAGGTGAGGTGAGAGCTCCTCATAGCTCACGTAGGTTCTGTTCTCTATATGGAAGGTACAGAGGAGCTCACCGTCCTCGTCAAGCACCTGGGTGGCGAGTTTGTTGTCTGGATTCTCCAGCTCCTCGAACGAAGGTATCTTCGCGAACAGACATACCGCCAGCAGGAGCAATGCCACAAGCGACATTCCGCCGATGACGATCCCCCAGAACACCTTCAATATCTTCTTTTTCGTAGTATCTGTCATATTCAATTATTCAGCTATTGTTCCGAACTTACAAAAATAACAATAATTCAGTGCAAATGCAAAGGTCGTGCTCGCAACTCTCCCGCCCCCGCCAAATGCGCAAACCCTATCGGTTTTTCCGGGAGTAGCGCATGAAAACAAAATCAAATTTTCCATTATATAATAATGGGTATATGCTGGGCGGAAAATGGGGTCGAGAAAGTGTCGCGAAAATTTGGAAACTTCACACTTTTGTGGCAATCTTTGCAGTATGAATCGAAAGGTTCGTGGCCGGCGGGTGGTCGGGACGGACCGTAATTGAAGAAAGATATGGAGGGAACAAAAAGCAGCGCAAAGGCAGCAAGAAATCTGGTGATCGTGGAGTCTCCTGGTAAGATCCACACCATCCAGAAAGTGCTTGGAAATGACTATCTGGTAATGGCCAGCTATGGCCATATCAGGGACTTGGACGAGAAAAAACTTGGCATCGACATCGAGGCTGGTTTCAAGCCTGACTATCAGGTACCAGCAGACAAGATAAAGAGAGTGGCAGACCTCAGGAAGGCCGCCCAGAAGGCAGAGACCGTCTGGCTGGCATCCGATGAGGACCGCGAGGGAGAGGCTATCTCATGGCATCTCTTCGAGACATTGGGACTGGACCCAGCGAAGACGAAGAGAATCGGCTTCCACGAGATCACGAAGGACGCCATCCTCACCGCCATCCAGAATCCTAGAGACATAAACATGGACCTCGTGAACGCCCAGCAGGCGCGTCGCGTGCTCGACCGCCTCGTCGGCTTCGAGCTCTCACCTGTGCTCTGGAGAAAGGTGCAGCCTAAGCTCTCAGCCGGCCGCGTGCAGTCTGTCGCACTGCGTCTCATCGTGGACAGAGAGAAGGAGATCATGGAGTTCGAGGGTAAGCCTTATTACAAGGTAGACGGAACATTCCACCCAGCAGGCGCAGCCACCTCGACCAAGGTCAAGGGCACACTCGACACAAGGTTCAGCGACGGCGAGCAGGCCCAGAAGTTCCTGGAGGACAGCATTGGCGCTACATTCACAGTCGACAGCATTGAGGCGAAGGAAGGCACACGCTTCCCTGCCGCCCCATTCACCACATCGACTCTCCAGCAGGAGGCGGGCCGCAAGCTCCACTTCCCTGTCGTGACCACGATGCGCGTCGCACAGGCCCTCTACGAGCGAGGACTCATCACATACATGCGTACTGACTCGACGAACCTCTCGGCATTGGCCATTGGCACCGCGAAGAAGTACATTGTAGACACTTTCGGCGAGAACTATCACCACGCCAGACAGTTCAAGACCCGCGCCAAGGGTGCACAGGAGGCCCATGAGGCCATCCGCCCTACATATATCGAGAACATCGCCATCGAAGGCACAGCGCAGGAGCAGAAGCTCTACAGCCTCATCTGGAAGAGGACTGTAGCCTCACAGATGGAGGAGGCGCGCATGCTGAACACCAGCGTGAAGGTGGCATCCGACAAGCGCAGCGAGAAGTTCAACCTCCAGTCATCGCAGGTCCTCTTCGACGGCTTCCTCAAGGTCTATATGGAGAGCACCGACGACGAGGTGGAGGAGGATGAGTCAATGCTTCCGGAGATGCACGTGGGAGACATCCTCGAAAGGAAGAACATCAGCGCCGAGTGCAAGTTCACCCAGGCGCCAGCAAGATACTCTCAGCCTACACTTGTGAAGAAGCTCGAGGAGCTCGGCATCGGCCGTCCTTCGACCTACGGCCCTACGGTCCAGACCCTCACCACAGGTAGAGGTTATGTAGCTACAGGCGACAAGGAAGGCAGAAAGGTCGAGGTGAAGAACTACATCCTCAAGGGCAGCGAAATCAGCGAGAGCATCAAGACGGAAACGATTGGTGCTGAGAAGGGTAAGCTCCTCCCTCAGGAGATCGGAATGATCGTCACAGACTACCTCGTGGCGAACTTCAACGATGTCCTTGACTACAATTTCACCGCGGAGGTCGAGAAGGATTTCGACCAGATTGCCGAAGGCGAGAAGGTCTGGAACGGAGTCATCTCCGAGTTCTACGCACCTTTCCACAACAAGGTGAAGGAAGCCCTCGAAGACAGGAATTTCAGCAAGGTGACCCGCGAGATCGGAGTGGATCCATCAGACGGCCAGATGATCATAGCCAAGTTCGGAGCTTTCGGTCCGTTCGTACAGAAGGGCGACGGCGAGAACAAGCAGTACGCGAGCCTTGCGAAGGGGCAGCTCATCGAGAGCATCACCCTCGAGGAGGCGCTCAAGCTCTTCCAGCTGCCACGTCGCGTAGGCGAGGTGGACGGCATCGAGGTGATCGCCCTGAAGGGCAAGTATGGCCCATACCTCAAGTATGGCGAGAAGAATGTCAAGCTGCCTAAGGGCAATGATCCGCTGAACATCACCATCGAGGAGTGCGAGGCTCTCATCAAGGATGCACAGAATGCCACACCTGCGAACACCATTCTCGCAGAGTTCGGCGACATCCAGGTGATAAAGGGCATGTACGGACCATACATCAAGTGTAATGGATCGAACTACAAGATAGCCAAGGGTACCGATCCCGGCACCCTCACAGAGGCTGCCTGCAGAGCGATCATTGACAATTCGGAACCTACTGCGAAGGGAAAAAGGCGTTTCAGGAAGAAATAATACTGAATCTCAACTAAATAAGGGTGTAATAATTAATAATTTTAACTATATTTGCACCCATAGTGTACCTTAAAGAAGTTAATAAGATATGTCTAACCTTTACCAGATCGATGAAATTGACAGGAAGATTCTCTCCTTCCTTGCAGAGAATGCCAGAATGCCATTCCTTGAGATAGCAAGGGAGTGCGGTGTTTCCGGTGCAGCTATTCACCAGAGAGTCAAGAAGTTGGAAGCGAACGGAGTGATCACCGGATCACGTCTTCTCGTGAAGCCTCAGACACTCGGCCTGAATGTATGTGCATACATAAGCATCTCACTTTCAGAGGCGAACAAATATCCTGAGGTAGTAGTGGCCCTCAAGAAGATCCCAGAGATCGTGGAGTGTCATTTCGTTACAGGAGCAGCCGCGCTTCTTGTGAAGTGTTACTGTTTTGACAACGACCACCTTATGGAGGTCCTCCTGAACACCATCCAGAAGATTCCTCACATCCACTCTACCGAGACCATGATCTCGCTTGACGAGGCATTCGAGCGTCAGGTATGGGTCAAGGACTATAAGAGAAGCAGCTACAGCTTCAGAGGCTAAGGCTATCTCTTCAGAGACAGAAGGGCACGAGCGAAATCCAGGTCATCCTGGGTCGTGATCTTGATATTGAGCCTCTCTCCTAGCGTATAGGAGAGGGGTATTTCTTTTTTCTGCGCCACAGAAGCGTCATCTGTGAAGGCAAGGTCAAAGGCCTGCTCGTAGGCGGCCTTGATGTCCTCCGAGAGGAACATCTGAGGGGTCTGGGCACGGAAGACGGTAGAGCGGTCGATGACGGTGTCCGCTATGGTCTCATAGCGCACCTCGCCGTCGTCTCCCTTCACTTCCCTCACCGCCTTGAGAGTGTCAACTGACGGCAGGATAGGGATGAGCGCGCGACAGCCGCTCATCTTCTTGAACATGCTGCTGATGAGCTCGGACGAGATCATTGGCCTCACACCATCATGGATAGCGACAATGGCACCGTCCGGCACCCTCGCAAGCGCATTCTTCACCGAATGGAAACGTGTGATGCCGCCCTCGACGAGCATCTGCGGCGTAAGGAAGTTGTACTTCGTACAATAGTCCTTCCATGTGTCAATATACTCCTTCGGGAGCACCGTGACCACCTTCACATCCGGATCGGCATAGACAAACTTCTCGATGGTTCGCTGAAGGATGGGCTTGCCATCCAGATCCATGAACTGCTTCGGTACGCTGGCTCCCATACGGGTTCCACGACCCGCCGCCATCACTATCACATATTTTTTTCTTTCCATATCGTGTTATTGCTTCGCAAAATTAGTTTTTTTTGCTTATTTTTACACACTAATTCGTAAACCGTCAAATAACATATGGCATTTTCATTCTTGACCCAAGAATTGGCGATGGATCTCGGAACCGCGAACACTATCATCTTCCAGGGTGATAAGATAGTTCTGGACGAGCCAAGTATCGTCGCCATCGACAATAATACAGGCAAATGCATCGCCATCGGCCAGAAGGCGAAGCTCATGCACGAGAAGACAAACCCAGGCATCAAGACCATCCGTCCGCTCAGAGACGGTGTGATCGCTGACTTCAACGCAGCGGAGATGATGATCCGTGGTTTCATCAAGCAGGTGAACAACAAGCACAAGACCCTGTTCAACCCGAACCTCAGGATCGTGGTCGGCATCCCTTCAGGTAGTACTGAAGTGGAGATCCGTGCGGTCCGTGACTCATCGGAGCACGCAGGAGGAAAGGACGTATACCTCATCTTCGAGCCTATGGCCGCCGCGCTCGGTATCGGTCTCGATGTCGAGGCACCTAGAGGAAACATGGTTGTCGACATAGGTGGTGGTACCACCGAGATCGCAGTCATCTCACTCGGAGGCCTTGTTCAGCAGGACAGTATCCGTACAGCGGGTGACGTATTCACAAGCGACATCCAGTACTACCTCCGCCAGCAGCATAACATCCGCGTAGGTGAGATCACCGCAGAGAAGATCAAGCTCGCAGTAGGTGCCGTGATTCCAGATCTCGACGAGGACGAGCCAGAGCCATTCATCGTAAGAGGTCCGAACCTCATGACTGCACACCCTGTAGAGGCTACCATCACATACCAGGAGATAGCGCACTGTCTCGACAAGTCCATTGCGAAGATCGAGACATCCATCCTGCACGTGCTTGAGCAGACTCCTCCTGAGCTCTACTCAGACATCGTGGAGAACGGTATCTTCCTCTCAGGTGGTGGCGCGCTCCTCAGAGGTCTCGCGAAGAGATTCACCGAGAAGGTGAACATCCCATTCCACGTGGCAGAGGACCCTCTCCACGCAGTGGCACGAGGCACCTGCATCGCACTCAAGAATACGGAAAACTACCAATTCCTGATGAGATAAATGCCTAAGGAAAGGAGCACCTCATCAAGAATCATAAGCATAGTGGTCTTCATTCTCATGGAGGCCGCTGCTTTCGTTATGCTGAGTCGCGCAGGCTCCCTCCAGGGCCTCTGGCTGGGCAGAGCCTCGCACTGGACCATGGCCAAGCTATGGGGCGGCAGCGAGGAAGTGAGGTACTATTTCTCACTGAAGAAGCAGAATGAGATACTGGCCGAGGAGAACGCCAGGCTCAGCGAGGAGCTGAAAGTCTTCCGCGACGCCCACATCGACTCCCTCGAGAATGCCAGGACAAACGGAGTGCTGAAGGCATCAGACTACACCTACATCCCTGCTTCTATCATCAAGGCCAGCCGAAACAAGCAGCATAACTACATCATCCTGAACAAGGGTTCGGAGGATGGAGTGCAGCCTCAGTCCGGCATCGTCACGTCAAATGGTATCGTCGGCATCATTGACGCAGTCGACAGACACCACTCGTACGGACTCACATTCATGAACACAAACATCAGCATCAGTGCCCGCCTCGGAGAGGAAGGTGCTGTCGGCCCACTTGTATGGGACGGCCACAGCACCGGTCAGGCCGTGCTGAAGGAGATCCCGCTCCAGTACAAGTTTGAACCAGGCGACACCGTCTGGTCCAGCGGCTACTCATCACTCTTCCCTGCCGACATCCCACTCGGTGTCACCGGCGAGTCGAAGGTGATCAATGGTGCGGTAAACGAGATACAGGTAACATTGTTCCAGGATTTCAAGACACTTCGCTTCGTCACCATCGTGACAAATGGAGGAAGTGATGAGATTTCATGGCTGGAGAATTTTGAAGAAGGAGCGGAAGGATGAGAAAGAGAGACTTTTTCCTGGCATACGTGCTGCTCGTAGTGCTTCAGATGCTGATTTATAATTATTTCCACATCTCGCACTACCTCCTGCTCACCATCCTCCCAGTGATGGTGCTGCTCATCCCTATCAGGTTCAGCACCCTGACTTCGCTTTTCATCGCGTTCGCCACAGGACTCGTCGCTGACATGTTCTCGGACGGAGTCATTGGCCTGAACGCAGCAGCCCTCGTGCCCGTGGCACTTGTCCGCGAGTCCGTGATAGGCCTCGTCTTCGGTCAGGAGCTCTTCGCGCGCGACGAGGATGCGTCCATCCTGCGTCAGGGAGTCATGAAGATGACGACCGCCATCGTGATGGTGACCGCCCTGTTCCTGATCATCTACATCTGGGCTGACTCGGCCGGCACCAGACCATTCTGGTTCAACGCCACCAGGCTCGGCCTCTCGCTAGTAATAAGCACGGCGGTATCTCTTCTCGTAGCCGTGATCATGGCACCTAAGAGAGACAGCAGATGGCATTAGAAAGACATCATAAGCTCCTCATCGGCCTGGGAGTGGCAGCCGCCATTCTCCTGGGCAAACTGTTTGTGATACAGATACTTGACGACAAGTATAAGACTGATGCCGCGAACAACTCCATGGTCTACGACGTCATCTACCCTACCCGAGGCATCATATATGACCGAAACGGGGAGATAATCGTAGGAAACAAGGTAGCGTACGACATCATTGTCAGTCCGAGAGAGGTGAAGCCTTTCGACACCCTGGCCCTCGCCAAGGCACTGAATGTGGATCCTGACATCATCAGGTCGAAGATGGAGTACTACAGGAAGTACCGCAGCCGTATAGGCTACCAGGCCCAGACCCTGCTCAAGCAGGTGTCGCCGGAAGACTACATGAAGTTCGCGGAGATCCAGTACAAGTTCCCTGGATTCAAGGGCCAGATGCGTACCATCCGTGACTATCCGATAAACGCCGGAGGAAACCTCCTGGGATATGTGTCCGAGGTGGACCAGGCCTTCCTGAAAAAGCATGAGGGCGAATACCGCTCGGGTGACTATGCCGGAAAGACCGGCATCGAGGCCGCGAGAGAAAACGACCTGCGTGGAGTGAAGGGCTACCATGTATACCTTCGCGACTCGCATAACCAGATCCAGACCTCGTATAACAACGGAGAGCTGGACAAGGAAGCCATCCCCGGCAAGGACATCGTCACCACCATCGACGCCCATCTGCAGGAGTATGGCCAGCAGCTGATGAAGAACAAGGTGGGCAGCGTCGTGGCCATAGAGCCAAAGACAGGAGAGATCCTCGCCATGGTATCCAGCCCTGGTATCGACGTGAGCCAGCTCGCCGACATCGGTCAGCACTATGCAGACATCTTGAAAGACCCATATAAGCCGATGTTCAACCGTACGGTCATGGCATCGTATCCTCCAGGATCTGTATTCAAGCTTGTAAACGGCCTCATTGGCTTGCAGGAGGGCGTCCTGTCACCGTCTGACAGATATCCTTGCAGCCGCGGCTTCCCTTACGGAAACGGCCACAAGCTGGGCTGCCACGGCCACGCATCGCCTCTGGCGCTGCTCGACGCCATCGCCACCTCATGCAACGGCTACTTCTGCTACGTGTTCAGAAACATCCTCGAGAACAAGAAATACAGCTCCATCCAGGAGTCATTCGACAAGTGGAGAGAGTATGTGCTCAGCTTCGGCTTCGGCCAGAAGCTGGGTAGCGACTTCCCTTCCGAGCTGGGAGGAAACATCCCTACCTCGAACTTCTACAACAAGCGCTACGGCCGCAAGGGCTGGAAGTTCCAGACCATCATCTCCCTCTCCATCGGACAGGGCGAGATCGGAGTGACCCCGCTGCAGATCGCAAACATGTGCGCGACTGTGGCGAACAGAGGCTACTACATCGTCCCTCACATCATCAAGGACTCTGAGGGCGTAAAGATAGACGATATCTACCACCAGAGGCATTACACCATGGTGGACACCACACATTTCCAGAAAGCCGTACAGGGTATGTACATGGCGGTCAATGGTGGCGGCGCAGCGGGTGGCACAGCGTTCTCAGCGAGAGTCGAGGGCCTTGACATCTGCGGAAAGACAGGAACGGCGCAGAACCCGCGCGGAGCCGATAACTCCGTATTCATCTGCTTTGCTCCGAAGGACGACCCGAAGATAGCCGTTGCGGCGTATGTGGAGAATGCGGGATTCGGTGCGACCTGGGCCAGCCCTATCGCATCGCTGATGATAGAGAAATACCTCAAGGGAGAGATCTCATCACCTGCCAGGAAGGACGTAGAGAAGAGGGTGATGGATGGAAACCTCATGTCACGAGTTAAGAAAGACTAGAGATGCTCGATACCGGAAACAAATATAAGAGAAGTCTCAAGCAGTCCATTGACTGGGTACTGGTAGGCATCTACCTGGTGCTCATCGTGCTCGGTATCGTGAACATCTACGCAGCCATCCACTCTGCGGATGGCGTGTCATTCTTCAGCTTCGACGGAAGAAGCGGCAAGCAGCTTGTCTGGATGGGTACATCCTTCTTCCTTGCCTTCATGATCCTGTTCGTGATCAGTCCGCGGCTCTGGGAACCGGCAGCCATCCCTATGTACCTGGCCGTGCTTGTGCTTCTTGTAGTCGTGATATTTGTCTCGAAGGACGTCAAGGGCTCACATTCGTGGTTTGAATTCGGCCCTGTCAAGTTCCAGCCGGCGGAGATATCGAAGATAACGACATCATTGATGCTGGCCATGGTCATGAGCCGGCCGAACTTCAAGCTCTCCCGCATCAAGGACTTCCTCACAGTTTGCGCCGTGGTCGGCATCCCTATGCTGGCCATCCTGGGCGAGAGTGAGACAGGATCAGCATTGGTATATGTAGGCTTCATCTTCGCCCTCTACCGCGAAGGCCTGTCTGGATGGTTCCTCGTCATCATTGGCATGGCCATCGTGCTGCTCATAATGACACTGACCACCGGGCCGTACGCGTCCATCCTGACGCTGATCGCCCTGGTCTCTCTGATATACTCGTTGGAGAAGAACCGCTTCGGCAAGTGGCTTGTCACTGATGCCATCTTCCTGCTGGTGATGGCGCTGTTCCCGACCATCTGGAACAGCATCCTGAATGCCCTCATCCCGGGAGCGTCCCTGGCGATGGTCACAGAAGACCCATCTGTGAAGGAGGCCATCCTGTGCACCACAAACCTGGATTTCCTCCTCCTCTTCAAGCCGCTCTACCTGCTTCTCGCCGTCATCGGCATAGGCGTGCCTATCTACGCGGTCAAGGCCTACAGGGAGGCGCACCCATTCACATGGTACAGCCTGGCCTGCGTGCTGGCAGGCGTGGTGCTGGTCTTCTCGACAAACATCCTCTTCGAGAAGGTGCTTCAGGATCACCAGCGCAAGCGTATTGAGGTGCTGCTTGGCCTCAAGGAGGACCCGGCAGGAGTGGGTTACAATGTAAACCAGTCAATGATTGCGATAGGCTCCGGCGGCCTCTTCGGCAAGGGATACCTCCAGGGCACCCAGACCGCATACGGCTTCGTGCCTGAGCAGAGCACCGACTTCATCTTCTGCACCGTAGGTGAAGAGTGGGGCTTCGCGGGATGCCTACTCATCATCATGCTGTACGTGGCGCTGATCTGGCGCATTCTGCATGACGCCGAGGACTGCCGAGAATCATTCACACGCATCTACGGCTACTGCGTCGCCTGCTGTATATTCATGCACCTATTCATTAATGTAGGTATGACCATAGGCCTCATGCCTGTGATCGGAATCCCACTGCCGCTCCTCTCCTATGGAGGATCCTCCCTGTGGGCATTCACGATTTTGATCTTCATCTTCCTCGCCCTCTACCGGCAGGAAAAGAAATATTTCTAAGTTTAGGTTTTTCTCCTTAACTTTGCATTGATGCCTTGGTGGTGGAATGGTAGACACGAGGGACTTAAAATCCCTTGGCCCGAAAGGCTGTACGGGTTCGAGTCCCGTCCGAGGCACAAAAAAAGATGGACTACTGCGCCACAATTCGTGGTCAAGTAGTCCATCTTTTATCAAACTATATTGCGTCGAGTTAAATGATTATTTTGGAGAAAAACACTAACTTGCGAATCAAAAAATGACGCATATGAAAATGAATGAAGTTCAGAAAAGAATTGCCAAGAGCTACGCAATCTACGCCATTGGTTTCATAATTGTATTTCCTCTAGTGAAATTACTGTTCGGCAAGGGCTTCAGCTGGGACACTGTATTGACAGTCGTTATTACAGTACTTGTCGTAGGCATCTTCAACCTCATCTATATCATTGGAGCAAAGAATCCAAAGGACAATTGACTTATGCGGCATTCCCGTATGCGGCAGAAAGAACTAAAAGCGATAAAAAGATAGAAAATGAAAACCTGGAAACTTACTTGCCTTGACCTATTCTCTCTTGATATGGTTATCAAGGGTGCTTGGGTTTATAAAGAACTGCCTAATGCCTCTGCACTGCAGGCATCGCTGGATGCTGTGCTGCAGCCTTATCCACAACTGCTGGGGAGATATGATGAGGAATTGAAATCCGCTGTCTGGAACGATAGCGAAGAACCGATAGAATTGGTAGAACTTGACCGCAAGGGACACAGCACAGACGAAGACATGTATACGCTTGTGCCAAAGTTCGATATCAATCTGTTCAAGAGCGGCAAATCGCGAGCGCTGGAGGCATTCAGGATAAAGCTTGATGACGGCGTGGCGATTGTGCTTCAAGGGGCGCACGCCTTGATGGACGGCGCCACTTTCTACAGAATCGTCAGGAATTGGGGACAAATGACTGCCGGGCTGCCCGTGGAGGCTATGACCGTGGACCAGAGTCTCATTCCAGACGCAGACGTGCTTACAAAAGAGCAGACGCTAGCACGGGTTCAGGAACTTGGCTGGAGCAAGCTTGAATTCAAGTCGCTTTTCAAGATGCTGTTCAATCTCGTGTCCATGAAGTTTATCAAGGGCACTTACGTTATAGAGGTGAGCCAGGATGAGATTTCGCGTATGCGCGCGGAATCTGGAGCCGGAACGAATACGGTCCTGTGCCACTATGCTATAAGCAAACTTTTGGAAAAGCTGCCGTCAAAAGAGAGATTCACGCTACTGGAGGTTGCCGATCTTCGAGGCCGGGCTTGTGATGTCCCTGAGGGCTTCTTCGGCAATTTCTCGCAGCCAGCCGCGATTGGAGAGTTCGGCAGGGACTTCACTGCCGGAGAGATCCAGGAGGCGGCGTCCACTATCCTCAACGACAAGGAGGCGCTAAGCGAAAACCTGCAGTTATCAATTAGTTCCAGCCGATATGGCCTGCCGTATTTCATGTTCGATCCAAGCGACATGAACACCCGCGACCCGAAACTGTTCTATGTCAACAACCAGCTTAAGTTCAAAGCCTGCGAATTTGACTTCGGTACCGGAAAGCCTAAAAGGGCTCAGCAGGCGATGCTCCCAGACATGATAAAGTTCTGGCAGGCTGAGAATGATGGTCCGGTGCAGATAATCTACGGAGGATTTGCCTCAAAGATAATGAGAAGGTAATACTAGCTAATAACCAAAGAGAAAAATGACCATAAGACTTGAAACACCAGAAGATTACCGCGAGGTTGAAGAACTGACCCGCGAGGCATTCTGGAACGTTTACGCACCGGGATGCGTTGAACATTTCGTACTTCACAAATACCGCAGCAATCCAGACTTCATTCCAGAGTTGGATTTTGTGATGGAGGAAGATGGCAAAATCATCGGCCACGTGATGTATTCCAAGGCGGTAATAATCCGCGAGGATGGCAGCACGATGCCGGCCTGGACTTTCGGACCTATCAGCATACATCCCGACTGGAAGCGCCAGGGATACGGTCTCAAATTGCTGAACTATTCGATTGAGAAGGCTCGCGAGATGGGAGTAGGTGTACTATGTATGGAAGGCGATATCGAATTCTACAAACACGCTGGGTTTGTCCTCGCCAGTTCACTTGGCATACATTATCATGCGGAGCCGAAGGACGCAGAAGTTCCATATTTCCTAGCCCAGGAACTGACTCCTGGATACCTGGAAGGAGTTGAGGGCACATATCATACTCCGAAGGGTTATTACATCGCATTCGAGAACCCTGAAGCATTCAACGAATACGATGCAACATTCCCACCGAAGGAAAAGAAACAATAGCCCCCTGACAATCAAGAGATCTGAGCGAAGGCCTGCTCAAGGTCATCTATGATATCCTCGATATGCTCAACACCTATCGATAGGCGCACAG
>JAKSJL010000059.1 GCA_024398295.1 Bacteroidales bacterium | reverse complement strand
CTGGATCGTTCTTAGGGAGAAGGAAGTCTCCGTAAGGACCTGAGATCATAACCTTGTCACCAGGCTTTCTGGTGAATACGTATGAAGATGCGATACCAGGGTTTACAGGAAGCATCTTAGGACCGAGCTCTCTAGGAACTGATCTGTCGAATGGAGGGGTAGCGATACGTACGTTGAGCTTGATGATGCCCTTCTCACCAGGGTAAGAGGCCATAGAGTAAGCACGGATGGTATCTACTGGGTTTGAAGAGTGGAGGTTGAAGAAACCGTACTTCTCCCAGTCGCCCTTGTAGATAGGATCTACGTCGATGTCCTTGAAGTCAAGCTCGTACTTAGGGATGTCGATCTGAATGTACTGACCAGACTTGAACTCGATGTTCTCTCCCTCAGGAAGCTTTACAGTGAACTCCTTGATGAAGGTAGCTACATTGTCATTTGAGATAACCTCACACTCGAGCTTCTTGATGCTGAGTGCTGACTCATCCATTGCGATGCCGATGTTATCCTTGACCTTGACCTGACAGCCGAGTCTCCAGCCTTCCTTGATCTGCTTCTTGTTGAAGAAACCGACCTCGGTAGGGAGGATCTCACCGCCACCGTCTGTAACCTGTACCTTGCACTGTCCGCAGTTTGCCTTACCACCACAAGCTGAAGGGAGGAAGATCTTCTGCGCAGCGAGGGTGTTCATGAGTGAGTCACCAGGAGCGACGTCGAGAACCTTCTTTCCGTCGTTGATGCTGATCTTCACTGTACCCTTAGGCGAGAGCTTGATCTTGATGAAGAGGAGGATTGCCACGAGGATGATGATCACGATCACCATGATGGCCATTGCTGAAAGTAATGTATAACTCATAATTCTTGTCCTCCTAGATTAAAGTGAAATACCCATGAATGCCATGAAGGCGATACCCATAAGACCTACAGTGATGAAGGTGATACCGGTGCCCTTGAGGCCAGCAGGGATGTTTGAATAAGTCATCTTCTCACGGATAGCTGCGAGAGCTACGATCGCGAGATACCAGCCAAGACCACTACCAAGTGCATAAACTGCAGACTCACCTACATTAGCGAAATCTCTCTGCTGCATGAAGAGTGAACCACCGAGGATGGCACAGTTCACAGCGATGAGTGGAAGGAAGATACCGAGCGAAGCGTAGAGTGAAGGGAGGAATTTCTCCACAACCATCTCGACTACCTGCACGATAGCTGCGATCACTGCGATGAAGAGGATGAAGCTGAGGAAGCTGAGATCCACTGATGCGAAGTTCTCACCAAGCCAGCTGAGCGCACCTGGCTGAAGCACGTATGTGTTCAGAAGGTAGTTCACTGGAAGAGTGATGAGAAGCACGAAGATGACAGCGATACCAAGACCGTTTGCTGTCTTTACATTTTTCGATACTGCCAGGTATGAACACATACCGAGGAAGTATGAAAAAATCATATTGTCAACGAAGATTGACTTTACGAATAAACTCAAATATTCCATAATCGATAAGTGTTATTATTTCTCCTGAAGATCTTTCTGAATAGATCTCTGGATCCAGATCACACAGCCCAGAAGGATGAGGGCCATAGGAGGGAGGATCATGAGACCATTGTTTGTGTATCCGATAGCTGAGAGTACAGGATAGCCGAAGAGGGTACCTGAACCGAAGAGCTCACGGAAGAATGCCACAATGATGAGGATAAGTCCGTAACCTGCACCGTTTGCGAGACCATCGAGAAGTGAAGGGATAGGCTTGTTACCGAGAGCGAATGCCTCGATACGACCCATCACGATACAGTTTGTGATGATAAGTCCGATGTAAACGGAGAGCTGCTTGTCGATAGCGTAAGCAAATGCCTTGAGGAGCTGGTCCACGAGGATTACCATGAGCGCAACGACTACGAGCTGGATGATGATACGGACGCGGTTTGGAATAGTCTTTCTGATGAGTGAGCACACAAGGCTTGAGAGACCGGTAACGGCGATAACTGAAAGTGCCATTACGCATGCTCCCTTGAGACCTACGGTCACAGCAAGAGAAGAACAGATACCGAGCACAAGGACAGTGATAGGGTTGCCCTTAAAGATCGGATTCAATATAGTTTCTTTCATTTTTCCCATAATAATGTTCCTCCTTATTCTGCTGTTGATGTAGAATCTGCTGCCTGGCATGCCTCGCAAGGCTCCTCACAAGCTTTCTGGCAGTCTGCGCACTCACCGCAGCACTCGTGGCCTTCGCCACAGTGACCGCAGCACTTGTGCTCAGCTGAACCGCCGAGGTAAGAGCCGTAGGCATTGAGCCAGTTGTTGATAGCCTGATCGAGACCGTTGCTGGTCATGGTAGCACCTGTGATGGCGTCGATGGCGTTTGCCTTGCCTGCAGGAGCACCACCCTTTACGATAGCGAATGGCTTCGCATCAGCGAAGTCGAGTGACTTGCCAGCGAACTGAGCGCGGAAAGCAGGATCATCCTTGATCTTTCCACCCAGACCTGGAGTCTCGCTCTCATGGTCGAAGTATGCACCGATGATGGTCTTGAGGTCGCCCTGGAGAGCTACATAGCCCCAGACTGGTCCCCAAAGACCTGCACCATAGATAGGGAGTACGGTAGCACCGTTCTTGAAGATGTATACAGGGAGCTCTACCTCTGAACCATCCTTGATGTTGTAGTTCTGAGCCTTGAGCTTGGCTACGTTGTAAACCTCAGATGACTGGGTGTCGAGGGTAGCGACCTTCTCACCTGCCTTGTTGATTACGATAGCCTCTGCGATGTTCTCCTTATAGAAATCGAGAACTGCTGTGTTTCCCTTTGCGGACCACTCTGACTTCTCGCCGAACTGAGCGGCGGTGAGGATCTGGCTGATGGTCTCAGCCTTCTCGTTCGCCTCCTGCTTAGGCTTGAGAGTCTGTGATACGAAAGCCAAAACCGCAGCGACAAGTACACACACTAAAGTGGTGTAGATGACAGTATAGACATTGTTGTTTGTATTCATGACTTATGCGATTTTGACAGTTTTGTTCTTCTTAGAGATGTGTGCATTCACCACGCAGTGGTCAATGATAGGTGCGAAGGTGTTTCCGAGGAGGATGGCGAGCATCATACCCTCAGCGTAACCTGGGTTGAACAGTCTCACGATGACGCAGACTGCACCGATGAAGAATCCATAGATCCACTTACCGCACTCGGTCTGAGCAGATGTCACAGGGTCGGTAGCCATGAATACGGTACCGAATGCGAAACCACCCATTACGAGCTGATAGTAGCAAGGGATGTCGGTGCCACCACAGAGCTGTGCGAGACCGCCGATAGCGAGTGCACCAGCTACTGAAGAAAGCATGATCTTCCAGCTTGCGACACCAGTCCAGAGGAGGATGACAGCACCGATGAGGATGGCGATGACGCTGGTCTCACCTACAGATCCTGGGATGGTTCCGAGGAACATGCTCATGAAGTCTACAGCGCCTGCACCCTGGTCAGCAGCCACTGCGAGAGGGGTAGCGCCGGTGAAACCGTCGATAGCGGTCTCTCCGCTTCTGAGTGCTACCCAGCAGTCAGAGCCTGACATCTGGCTAGGATAAGAGAAGAAGAGGAATGCACGGGTAAGGAGTGCAGGGTTCCAGATGTTCATACCAGTACCACCGAATACTTCCTTTCCGAAGATCACTGCGAATGCTACTGCGATGGCGAGCATCCAGAGTGGAACGTCTACAGGGACGATGAGCGGGATGAAGAAACCTGACACGAGGTAACCCTCGTTCACTTCCTCATTTCTGATCTGGGATGATGCGAACTCGATGCCGAGACCTACGATGTACGCCACAACATAGAGAGGGAGCACCTTAAGAAGGCCATAGAAGAAGTCGCTCCAGAATGCTGGAGTAGCTCCGATGGCGAGAGAGTGCTGGTAACCGGTGTTCCACATGCCGAAGAGAGCGGCAGGGATAGCAGCGATTACGGCAATGATCATGATACGCTTGAGATCGACTGCATCTCTGACGTGAGCACCCTTGCGGGTCACTGTGCCAGGGACGTGAAGGAATGTCTCGAAAGCGTCAACACTTGAGTGCAGCCAATAAAGCTTGCCGCCTTTTTCAAAAATCTTGTTCATACTTTTAAGCCATTTCCTTAAGCATCTGATTGATGCCGTTCTCAATTATATCCTGAATGTACATCTTCGAAGGATCGATGTACTCGCAGAGAGCGAGATCCTCTGGAAGAACCTCATAGATACCGAACTTCTCCATCTTCTCGATGTCACCTGCGAGGCAGGCCTTGATGAGGTAGAGAGGATAGATATCCATAGGGAGTACCTTTCCGTAGTATGCGTCAGACATTACGAATGCACGTGGGCCTCCGTGGAGGTTTGTGTCCATAGCGTACTTCTTGTTTGGCATGAGCCAGCCAAGACACCAGTTGAAATAGGTGTGGTCTGCGCTGTACTGGTTGAATCTGAAAGGACGTGCCCATCCGAGAAGCTCCTTCTTTGTGCCCTCCTTGATGAGGGTGATCTGGTTATCCTGGAAGCGGAGGTAACCCTCTGCTCCTACAGCTGCTCCTGAGAGGACGTCACCGCTGACGACGCGGACACCCTCAGTCTCGGCGCAGAAACCTGCGATCTCCTTCATAGGCATGCCTGGAACTGTCTCGATGTAGCTTGGCTCGCTGGCCATAGGGCCGGTCACAGCCACCTTTCTTCTGAGGTCATACTTTCCGGTGAGGAAGAGCTTACCGATGGCTGCGAGCATCACGAGTGATACTGTCCATACGGTCTCCTCTTTCTTGATAGGAGAGATATGGCTGATCTGTACACCTACATTACCTGCAGGGTGCTTGCCACTGAATGTGTGGAGGGTGGCACCCTCAAGCTTGTGAAGAGGTGAGCTTGAGTACTGCTCCTCGCAGAGTGATACATGCACGCCGCCGTCAGTGAGCTTGGCGAGTGCCTTCACGCCTGCCTGGACAGCCTCCGCCTCGCCGCTGAGTGCGTACTCGAGGTCTGCTGCCAATGGAGCTGTGTTGAACGCTGAAACGAAAATTGCCTTTGGCTTCACAGCAGGATCTGCGATGATGCCGTAAGGTCTCTGGATCATACCTGCCCAAAGACCACTCTTCAGGAGGGTCTCCTTGATCTCGGCAGCTGAGAGATCGCTGACCTCCTTGACACCGAAATCGAGATACTCCTGAACCTCGTCAGCCTTGACGAGGACTGCAAGCAACTTTCTCTTGTCGCCTCTGACTACCTGCTCTACAGTACCGCTGACTGCGGATGTGAAGAGGATGTCAGGGCATTTCTTGTCTGCCAGTACAGGCGAGCCGGCGAGCACTCTGTCTCCTTCTCTGACGAGGAGCCTTGGGTTAAGGCCCTTGAAGTCAGAAGGACACAATGCTACAACACCTGGCATGATGGCCTTGCTGGTCTTGAGCTCTGCGGCACCCTTGATAGGAATGTCGAGGCCCTTTTTCAAAGTGATGTTGTTTGACATTATAAATGAGTTAATATTGAGTATTTCCTAAAATACGCGCGAAGATACTACTTTTTTAGTAATTTTGCATCATTATGGAGAACAATGTAAGCGCTATTTTGGAAGGCCTCAACGAAGAACAGAGGCGTGCGGTGGAAAATGTGGATGGTCCAGTGCTGATTGTGGCGGGAGCGGGCTCGGGAAAGACAAGGGTCCTGACCAGCAGGATAGCATATATCCTGTCTCGTGGAGTCGAGTCGGAAAGGATCATGGCTCTGACATTCACGAAGAAGGCCGCAAGTGAGATGAAGGAAAGAATCTCCCTCATGGTCGGAAGACGTGCGGCGAGAGGATTGTATATGGGTACGTTCCACTCTATCTTCATCAGGTTCCTGAGGAAGTACTCGGCATCATTGGGATACCCGGAGAACTTCACTATCTATGATACATCTGATTCGCAGAGCGCCATCAAGGCCTGTCTCAAGGAGATGGGGCTTGATGACAAGGTGTACAAGCCCCGCAGCGTGCAGGCGAGAATCTCGATGGCGAAGAATAACCTTGTCACGCCAGGGGCGTATCGCAAGGACCTGAATGCCATGAGGGATGACGCCCATGCGAAGATGCCTCGCCTGTGCGAGGTGTATACCCTCTACATGCAGAAATGCAAGCAGTCGGGTGCCATGGATTTTGATGATATCCTGCTGAATATGAACATATTGCTTCGCGATAACCAGGAGGCATTGAAGGAGATCTCGAGCCAGTTCTCATACATCCTTGTGGATGAGTATCAGGATACAAATGTCGCTCAGTATAAGATACTTCGCAAGCTCAGCATGGGGCATCAGAACATCTGTGTGGTGGGTGACGACTCGCAGTCCATCTATGCTTTCCGTGGGGCGAAGATCCAGAACATACTTAACTTCAAGACAGATTTCCCTAACTGCAAGATGTTCCGCCTGGAGAGGAACTACCGCAGCACGCAGGTCATCGTGAACGCCGCGAACTCATTGATAGAGAAAAACTCCGGCCGCATCCCGAAGGACTGCTACTCGATGGGCGAGGATGGAAAGAAGATTGTCATACTGAGAGCGACCCACGAGAAGGAGGAGGCAAATAGGGTAGTGAGCGATATCATCCGAAAAATGAGCGAGTATTCGGCTCAGTATCAGGATTTTGCGATTTTATATAGAACCAATGCCCAGTCGCGTGCGCTTGAGGAGGCGCTGCGACTGAGGAACATTCCGTACATCATCTACTCTGGTAATTCATTCTTCGAAAGGGCTGAGGTGAAGGACATGATGGCTTATTTCAAGCTGTGCGTAAACCCGCTGGATGAGGAGTCGTTCAAGAGGGTGGTGAACAAGCCTGCGCGTGGCATCGGAGACACTTCCATCGAGTATCTTATCCAGGCTGCGAGGTCACTTCAGACCTCGCTGTTCAAGGCGACTTTTGCTGAGGGGCTGGAGCAGTATGGGCTTAAGGCGGCAGCGATAAAGAAGCTTCGCGAGTTCTGCGAGATGATCAATGTCCTGGCGATGGAACTGCCTGTGACAGACGCACATGAGATGGCGAAAAAGATCGCGGACAAGTCAGGCCTCTACGCGTTTTACAAGCAGGATACGTCCATCGAGGGACAGTCGAGGACAGCGAATGTGGAGGAACTCGTGAGCAGCGTGCTGTCATATGTCCAGGAGCGGCAGAATGAGATCATCGAGGAGCAGGAGCTTGATCCAGACCTGGATGAGCTTCCACTTGTCACTCTCGACGCTTTCCTTGAGAATGTAACCTTGCTCAGCAACATAGACCTCGAGGAAGAGGAGGATACAAATAACAAGGTGGCTCTCATGACAGTCCACTCATCCAAGGGTCTGGAGTTCCCTCATGTATATATCACGGGACTTGAGGAGGAGCTTTTCCCTTCAGGCAATTTCAGTGCTCCGTGTGACCTGGAGGAAGAGAGGCGCCTTTTCTACGTGGCTCTCACCCGTGCGAAGAAGACAGTGGACCTGGCCTTCGCGGATTCCAGGATGATAAACGGCAAGACCAAGGACAATACTCCTAGTAGATTTATTAAAGAGATTGACAGCCAGTACTTCGAGAATCCTCTTTCCGACTTCTCCGCGGCAGCGTCCATGGGGTCGAGGTTCGGATCCTCGTTTGGCGCTGGAAGACCGTCGGGCTCATCTCCTTATGGTCAGAGGACGGGCACACTGTACGGGGGCACGCGCCCAGCAGGAGCCGGCAGTCAGCGCGGAGCGCAGACGCAGGGCGCCTTCAGGCGGCCGCAGGCTCCCGCGGCGCAGCCTGCCCGCCCAGCGATGGGCGTGCCTCGCAGCGCCACTCCGCCTCCGGTCCGTTTCGATCCCGCGACCTTTGTTCCCGACCTCATTGGAGACTTCCGTGAAGGACAGACCATAGAGCATAACCGCTTCGGACGTGGCGTGATCACATCTATATCCGGAAAGATTCCCGAGCTCAAGGCGATCATCAGGTTTGATGAGTATCCTGAGCCTAAAACTATACTTTTGAAGTTTGCCAAGATGCGAATAATCAAATAATTATACCATGAAAAAAATTTTTAGATTCCTTGCTATTGCAGCATCTGTGCTCGCATTGGCATCCTGCTCATCGAAGTATGAGACAGTGAAGGGAGACGCCCTCGGCACGAAGATCTATACCTTGGACAATGGCCTGAAGGTATATATGAGCGTGAACAAGGAAACTCCTCGTATCCAGACCTATATCGCGGTCAAGGTGGGTAGCAAGAACGACCCTTCCGAGACTACGGGTCTTGCCCACTATTTCGAGCATCTCATGTTCAAGGGTACTCAGCAGTTCGGAACTTCTGACTATGCTGCGGAGAAGCCGCTTCTCGACCAGATCGAGGCTCTCTTCGAGACCTATCGTCAGACTACTGATGAGGCTGAGCGCAAGGCCATCTATCACATGATCGATTCCATCAGCTACAAGGCTTCGGAAATAGCTATTCCGAATGAGTATGACAAGCTTATGGCTGTGATCGGCGCTGATGGTACAAATGCCTGGACATCAGACGATGAGACTGTATATGTGGAGGACATTCCTTCAAACCAGATCGACACCTGGGCCCGTATACAGGCCGACCGTTTCAAGAATACGGTTATCCGTGGTTTCCACACCGAGCTTGAGACTATATATGAGGAAAAGAACATGTCACTTACCCAGGATAACCGCAAGGTTTGGGAGGCACTGGCACAGGCTCTTTTCCCTCATCATCCATACGGTCAGCAGACTACCCTCGGTAGCCAGGAGCACCTGAAGAATCCTTCTATCACAAATGTGAAGAAGTATCACGATCAGTACTATGTTCCAAACAACATAGCCATCTGTGTATCAGGTGATTTCGATCCAGATGAGATGGTCGCTGCAATCGAGAAATACTTCGGTGACTGGCAGCCAAATCCGCAGATTCCTGTTCTCAACTTCGAAGCTGAAGCCCCTATCACCACTCCTGTCGTGAAGGATGTGTATGGCCTTGAGGCAGAGAACATTGCCATGGGTTGGAGACTCCCTGGTGCGTCTGACCTGAAGAACTCCGCCGTGGCGGAGATCGCAGGAGCTATCCTTTCAAATGGCCAGGCAGGACTCATTGACCTTAATGTAAATCAGCAGCAGAAGGTCCTCAGCCTTTTCGCGGGCTTTGAGAGCCAGCCTGACTATAGCCAGTTCATTGTCATGGGACGCCCTAAGCCAGGCCAGAGCCTCGAGGAGGTACGCGACATCGCACTTGAGCAGGTCGCTCTGCTTCGCGCTGGCGACTTCGATGAGTCTCTCATCACCTCTACCATCAACAACATCAAGTTCGCCAAGATGCGACAGCTGGAGAGCAACCAGCAGCGCGCGCAGAGCTATGTGAATGCGTTCATCAATGGCATTGACTGGAAGGATGCGGCCAAGGATCTTGACCGCCTTGCCGCTGTGACCAAGGAGGATGTTGTGGCTTGGGCCAATGAGTTCCTTGGTGATGATAGCTATGCTGTGGTTTATAAGCGCATGGGTGAGGATACCACGGTGCAGAAGATTTCGGCTCCAGCCATCACGCCTATCGCGACAAACCGCGATATGCAGAGCGCTTTCCTCAAGGAGATCCAGGGCATCAGCGTGAAGCCTATTGAGCCTGTATTTGTGAACTTCCAGAAGGAAATGTCTCAGTTTGAGCTTGCTAAGGGAGTTCCTGTTCTGTATAAGCAGAATGTGCTCAATGATGTCTTCAGCCTTAACTATATCTTTAACTATGGTACTGACGACGATCCTGCGCTTGATCTGGCTTGCGATTACCTTCCATACCTCGGTACTCCAGACATGAGCGCTGAGGAGTTCGCCTCGAAGATGTATTCGCTGGCTTGCGACGTAAGGGTCAGTGCCGGAGCGCACCAGACCAGCGTGAGCATCAGCGGTCTTTCTGAAAATATGTCGGAGGCTATCCGTATCGTGGAGGATCTCATCATCAATGCTCAGCAGGATGACGATATCCTTGCTGCACTCAAGATGAACACTCTCAAGGCAAGGACAGATGCAAAGAAGAACCAGAGAAGCTGCTTCTCAGCGCTGACTACGTATGTACAGAATGGAGCAGATGTCATCAAGAGGACTACACTCTCCGATGAGCAGATAGTCGGCCTCAAGTCAGACGAGCTTCTCGCGAAGGTGCGTGAAGTCTTTGCCAAGGGCCACGAGGTCATGTACTATGGCCCGATGAAGGAGGCTGCCGTGAAGGATGCCCTTCTCGCAAACCATGTATTCTCAGAGGATGCTGAGCTTCTTCCTGAGACCTATACGAAGAGCCTTCAGACGCCTGAAAATCAGGTGGTTCTCGCTCAGTATGATGCGAAGCAGCTGTATTACTTGCAGCACTCGAATCGTGGAGAAAGCTTCGACGCAGCCGCTGCTCCGGTGGTCGAGCTGTACAACGAATATTTCGGTGGTGGTATGAATACCATCGTCTTCCAGGAGATGCGTGAGGCTCGTGGACTTGCATACTCTGCCTGGGCAAATCTCTACGCTCCTTCGTTTGCTGATGATACCTATAGATTCGATGCGTTTATCGCCACCCAGAACGACAAGATGCGTCAGGCGATAGAGGCATTTGATGAAATCATCAATGACATGCCTCAGTCTGATGCGGCGTTTGCAGTAGCAAAGGAGGCTCTTCTGAGCCGTCTTCGCACCCAGCGCACTACTGGTATGGGCGTTCTCTGGGCTTACAGGAATTGCCGTCGTCTCGGCATTTCTGAGCCTCTAACAAAGAAGGTTTTTGAGGAAGTGCAGAAGCTTGAGCTCTCAGATATCGCTGCGGCTCAGCAGACTTGGGTCAAGGATCGTCCTTATACTTATGCAATCCTTGGAGATATCAAGGATCTCGACATGGATTATCTTAAGACTCTTGGTCCAGTGAAGGTAGTCTCTACAGAGGAAATCTTTGGCTATTAGTCGAAAAGATATGATCATTTAAAGGGGGCGTGAAGAGATTACGCCCCCTTTTTAAGTTTTTACGCGTTTCATAAGTTTTGTTTGATTAGTTTTGTGGCAGTGCCGAAACTGGCCCGGACCGAACCATAAAACTATGGGTTATGAAACGCTTGAACCTAAACTTTAATGGCGCTGTTGCGCTGGCTGCCGTCATGGTGTCGCTGTGCGGCTGTGACGCCCTCTGGAGTGATGACATCTCCACGGGTATGGATCTGTCCTTCGACGAGAGCACGTACCTGACCACCAAAGCAAATGCCGAGATCCCTGACACGAACCGCTTCATCCTTAGTGTTAAGGATGCTGCCGGAAAGGTCGTCTATGATGGAAAGTATGGTGATTCGCCGGAACGTATCATGGTGTCACCGGGGTCGTATACGGTGAGCGTGAAGTCAGGTGAGTTTGGCGAGCCTAGATTTGATTCTCCTCTGTATGGTGACACTCAGGTGGTCGCTGTGGCAGGCACTGCTCCTGCTTCTGTCCATCTGCTATGTCATCAGTTGAATGCCGGCGTGAGGCTGAGAATCGCTCCCGATTTCCTCAAGTCGTTCCCGAACGGCTCCCTCTTTCTCAAGAGCAGCGATGGCAAGCTTCTCTACTCCTATTCTGAGAAGCGTATAGCTTATTTCCGACCAGGAAGCGTGTCTCTGATGCTCTCGAACAATGGTAAGGATGAGATTCTCATGTCACGTGTCCTGGAAGCCCAGGATGTGCTGCAGATCAATGTCTCTGCCCCAGAATCCTCAGGCGCGGAAAAGATCTCCATACAGGTGGATACGTCCAGGAACTGGCGCTCCGAGAACTTCGTGATAGGTGGCGGTGCTGATGATGGAGGTGATACTTCCAGCGCGCTGAGCGTGGCTGAGGCCAGAAAGAGTGCAGGGCTTACCGGTGTCTGGGTCAGAGGCTATATTGTGGGTGGGGATCTGTCTTCTTCGAACGCGTCCTTCAAATCGCCTTTCAGCAGCAGGACAAACATTCTGCTGGGGCCTCGCTCTTCTAGTACGGACAAATCTACTTGTCTGTCGGTTCAGCTGAAGCAGGGGAGTGTGCGTGATGCATTGAATCTGGTGGATAATCCTGGCCTTCTGGGTAGGGAGGTCTTCCTCAAGGGAGATCTGGTCGAGTCATACTACGGAATACCTGGCATTCAGAATATTACAGAGCTGAAACTGCTACCATGATGGTAAGGGTAGGCATAAAATTTTCACGAGACGGATGCATCACTGCGTCCGTCCCGCTACTTAACCTAAACTTAAACTATGAAAAACTTCGATGCAAATATAGTGTATTAAATCGTATTTACAATAAAAAAATAATAAAAAAGGCACCCACATGGGTGCCAAAGTGAAAGATTATCTGGAGCGGGATACGGGAGTCGGACCCGCCTCCTTGGCTTGGGAAGCCAATGCACTAC
>JAKSJL010000058.1 GCA_024398295.1 Bacteroidales bacterium | reverse complement strand
TCTTAGGCTTCCAGTCAATACCGATACCGAGGGTGGTGGTAGCAGGGGAGAGGATGGCAGACTTAGGAACCCTGGCCTCCTTCCACAGGGCAATGAGTGTGCTTGTGCTGATGCCCTCTGGAATCTCCTTCGGTGCGGCATACGTCCATCCATCTGCAAACTGTGACTTGAAGTCGTAGTTTGCAGAGATGTAGAGCTTCTCTGTCATCTTGTAGCCATACTTGGACTCGAAGTAGATACGGTCGTCACTCTTCTGGAGGATTGGCTTGCTGGATGCATAGACGAAACCATAGTCGAGCTGCAGACGGTTGTTCCAGAACATCTCGCCCTTCTTCCAGTTTGCATTTCCATCGAGGTATCCCTTGAGCGCGTAGGTGTTGTCACCTCCCTTCGCCCAGTTCTCGAGCATGGTCTGGTTGAAGTTGAAGTTTGTCATGAGTGTCTTGGTCCAATAGCTTGGCTTCACCACCTTAGGTGCCTCTCCGTTTGCTTCGGTGAGGGCGGCGGCAGCTGCGGCAGCGGCGCTCTGAGCGTCCTGCGCATAAGCGCCAATGCTGAAGCATGACGCTCCAGCAAGGCACAAAATAAGTATTTTGTTAAGTTTCATCATTTTAGTATGAGATTGCGAATACTACTCTTCTGTGAGAAGGCTTGCCGGTGTAGATGCAGGTTCCCTCCTCCTCGCATACGCAGCTGTCTACAGGTATGCAGCGGATGGTCGCCTTGGTCTCGTCCTTGATAGCCTGCTCTGTCTCAGGGGTCCCATCCCAGTGGCAGAGAAGGAATCCTCCCTTCTGGATCTCCACCTTGAACTCCTCCCATGAGTCACACTTGCGGATGTTCGCGTCGCGGAAGTTGAGGGCCTTGGTGTAGATGTTCTGCTGGATGGCGTCAAGAAGCTCGTGGATGTGCTGATCCACGCCCTCTGCAGCCACGGTCTCCTTGGTGAGGGTGTCACGGCGTGCCACCTCTACTGTGCCGTTTGCGAGGTCGCGCTCACCCATGGCGAGACGCACTGGAACTCCCTTGAGCTCCCACTCTGCAAACTTGAAGCCAGGGCGGAGGGTGTCACGGTCATCGACCTTAACTGAGTGTCCCTGAGCCTCGAGTGCTTTCTTGATCTCGTACATCTTGTCGAGGATGGCCTGGTGGCCTTCCTCTGTCTTGAAGATAGGTACCATCACTACCTGGATAGGTGCGAGTGCTGGAGGGAGCACGAGACCATTGTCATCACCATGAGCCATGATGAGTGCACCCATGAGACGTGTGCTGACTCCCCATGAGGTAGCCCACACGTACTCCTGCTTGCCTTCCTTGTTCTGGTAGGTCACGTCGAATGACTTCGCAAAGTTCTGTCCCAGGAAGTGTGATGTACCGGCCTGGAGGGCCTTTCCATCCTGCATCATCGCCTCGATGGTGAGGGTGTCAAGTGCTCCTGCGAAGCGCTCATTTGGGCTCTTGTGGCCTACGATCACTGGCAATGCCATGGTGTTTCTCGCGAAGTCTGCATATACCTGTACCATCTCCTCAGCCTTAGCCTGAGCCTCGTCAGAGGTGGCGTGTGCTGTGTGGCCCTCCTGCCAGAGGAACTCTGCGGTACGGAGGAAAAGGCGTGTGCGCATCTCCCAGCGTACTACATTACACCACTGGTTACAGAGGATAGGGAGGTCTCTCCATGAGGTGATCCAGTTCTTGTATGTGCTCCAGATGATGGTCTCGGAAGTAGGTCTCACGATGAGCTCCTCCTCGAGTTTCGCTGCTGGATCAACGACTACACCCTTTCCATCAGGGTCATTCATGAGTCTGTGGTGTGTCACGACAGCGCACTCCTTCGCGAAGCCCGCTACGTGCTCAGCCTCGCGGCTGAAGAAACTCTTCGGGATGAAGAGAGGGAAATATGCGTTCTGGACACCAGTCTTCTTGAACATTCCATCGAGGACGCTCTGCATCTTCTCCCAGATAGCATAGCCGTATGGCTTGATGACCATACATCCTCTGACTGCAGACTGCTCTGCGAGGTCTGCCTTTACTACAAGGTCATTATACCACTGTGAGTAGTTCTCAGCCCTGTTTGTTACTTCTTTTGCCATTTTATGATTTGCGTTTTAACTAAATTCTGAGTAATATTGCACCAAATGCCCTAAAAAGGGTACATAAATTGCATATTGATGCAAAGATAATCATTTTTATTTAAAGGAGTTTGGTACAATGAAAACAAATCTGACACTTTTCGCTTTGGCGCTATTGTTTGCGCTCTCGGCCTGCGGAACTGTCTCATCGGTAACGCAAGGGCCTTCGTCCCAGAGATTCCAGGACGGAATCTATGTTTCACCTTCATTGTCTAAGAAAAACATAAAAGCCTCAGATGATGCAGCCTTGGCCCTCATTGAGAAGACCAAGGAGTCTAGTATTTATCTTAAGTCGGGTAAGGTTGATACCTTGTTCATCCCTGATGGCTCTTTCGCACAGTTCAAGTTCAACCCTCAGGACAGCACCACTACCGTGAACATCTTCAATTATGATGATGTATATGGTGGCTGGAGCTATAATTACGCCTGGGCACACCCTTATTACTGGCATCATGGCTGGTACAGGCCATTCTATTACGGGTATAATTGGTATCGCCCTTATTCTTATTTCAACCCATACTATTTCAGCTCATGGTACCATGATCCATGGTATTTTGATCCATGGTATGCGGGCTCTTCATGGTGGTACTACAATGATCCTTGGTACTGGGGCAACTACGGCTACTACTACCCATGGTATTCTGGTTACTGGTGGTATGACAACCCATGGTATTGGGGCAGCTACTACGACCCTTGGTATTACCCAGGAGGCTGGCATCATGGCCCAGGACATATCCATGACCACAATTATGGACAGAACTCACCAGGCACCATGGTGGCTGGAGCACACACCAGAGGACTTTCATCAAGGATCAATGCCGGCCAGGGCGTCTCGACCAGACCATCCAGCGGACTTGTTACCTCAGGCGCTAGCACAGCTGTATCCAGAGGCAGCATAGCGCGCTCCGGCTCTACCCGATCTGCCAGCGCAGCTGCACCTTCGTCTGCTTCGCGCAGCGCAAATTTGAGGGGCACCAGCTCTTCTGGCGGCTCAAGCTTCAGTGGCGCACAGGGTGTCTCACGCGCATCTTCAGCATCCAGGGCATCGGCTGGACGCAGCTCTTCAGCTACCAGCGCATCCAGAAGCTCATCTTACAGTGGCTCTACCAGCTCGTCACGTAGCTCGGCAAATGTGAGAAGCGCAGTGTCTTCGTCTTATTCGGGAAGCGCTCGCACCGGCTCAAGCACCAGCTCTGGCTCTTCTCGCTCCTACAGCTCAGGCTCAAGCTATTCAAGCTCTTCAAGCAGAGGTAGCTATAGTGGAGGCAGCAGCTACAGCGGTGGCGGCTCAAGCCATAGCAGTAGTAGCAGCAGCGGCGGTTCATCAAGCCACAGCAGTGGCGGCAGCCGTCGATAGTGTAAAACCCATTTACAGTTGAATCAATGAAAAAGATCATAATCATATCTGCACTTGCCTTGATGGCTCTCTCGGCCAGTGCGCAGACCGTATACGATGCGTATACCTTCAGCAGGAACGATTATATCGGTACCGCCAGGTCGCTTGCACTTGGAAACGCCATGACTGCGCTGGGTGGTGACCTCGGCTCGTTTACGGTGAACCCTGCAGGATCAGCGGTGAACTCATACTCCCAGGTGACTTTCACTCCTGGTTACAGCTCATCAAGCACTCTTAGCACTTTCACTGTAGGCTCGGATGCTTCGTCAAAGATGAACATGGGTTCAGACTGGAGCATGCCAAACATCGGCTTGAATATGGTTTTCGACGCATATTCTGGATCCAGACTCAAGTCATGGTCGTTCGGACTCGTATCGAATGCTTCCGCTATATGCCTGGATAATATCATCACGGGTGGCAGAAACAAGGATAGTTCATTCATGGGTGCTATGGCTGAGGGAGCGTCGCTCTACTCTCCATCGCAGCTTGGAAGCGGTGGCTACTATGGCACATCGGTTCCTTGGAACTATATCGTGGCCTATGATGGATACCTTATCTCTGACTTCGGCGGTGCACAGGACAAGGCTCCTTACCGCTATGCAGGTGCCACTGAGGCTACCGTGCAGAATCCAGATGGCTCATTTGTGCGCTATCTGGCAGGTGATATCGACCAGACTTACAAGAAGCAGACTTCAGGCATCAAGAAAGACCTGGTGATGAATTTCGGAATGAACTTCGACGATACCTTCTATCTCGGAGTGAACATAGGTATGCCGAATATGTCTTACTCATACGATGAGTACATGGGTGAGGTGGCAGTGAATCCAAATGACTTCACTTACGAGCTTGATGGAAATCCTGTGTCGTTCCAGAGCGGTTCATATCAGTATTCTTATGCCGCGACTATCACTGGTATCTATGCAAAGCTGGGTTTCATCTGGAGACCTACCTCATCTCTCAGAATCGGCGCTGCCATCCAGTCTCCTACCACATACGAAGTGACAGAGCTCTGGGCTGTATCTGGTGGCACGACCTACACAAACAAGAAGTATGATGCATCAGCATCAAGTCCTCAGGATGAGTTCTCATATACCCTCTCTTCTCCATACAGGGCAAATATAGGAGCGGCCATCACACTGGGCTCTCTCGGACTTGTCAGCGTGGATTATGAGCTCTGCGACTACAGCACCATGAGGTTCGCTTCTCTGACAAATGCGTACGTGGACTTCGCTCCGACCAACAGCGCGAACTCACTCTTCATGGGTAAGTCAAACCTTCTCAGAGCGGGTGCTGAGTTCCATCTGAGTCCTAAGTACTCCGTACGTGCAGGCTACACCTTCACCACTTGTCCAGAGTGCACTTATATTGACAATGAAAACCTCTTTGTCGACGCAGGTGAGTATCTCGCATACTACGAAGACTTCAGGAGTGGAAAATACACACTCGTGACCAAGAACAGGGTAAAGAATGACTCCAGCTCATTCTCCTTCGGTGTAGGTTATTCTTCTGATGGTTCATTCTTCTGTGACGCGGCTGTACGCGTACTGAACCGCGATTCACAGTCCATCAGGATGTACGACGAGTACATCCAGGGAGTAGCGTCACCTGTGATCGGCACCAAGGGAACCCTTACTACCGCCCTTGTTACTTTCGGATGGCGTTTTTAAGATAGGTGATTGAATCAGGACCTTCGTTGAAGAGGAGGTCCATGATGGAAAGATTTGATATGAAGCCGTGCTTCTGGGCGAACACCTGGAAGTACGGCTTCTTCAGTGAGAGCCTCTCCAGTATGTAGTTCTGCTTTTTAGGGTGTATCACGTCGCGTAGGTCCTCTCCGTACCTGTCTGAGCCGAATGGCGTGAATTCCTCGGTGATCCTTACCTCTGCCGCTATGCCTGTCTTTTTCAGGAAGAAATCAAGTATCTTCATGTTCAGGTCAAACAGCTTCTCTGGCTTGGAGTCAAGGATGGCGAAGAGCTCATCCTTGTAGTAGTCGAAGTATGCCGAGCTCTCGTATGCCGACGTGATGGCTCTCTCGCAGCGAATCAGCCAGTTGGCGTCCCAGTCTACACGTATGTCCCTTATGGGGATGGAATGCGTGCCTCCATCGTGGATGATAGGCACTGAGACCATCTGCACACCGTTCTCTGCGTAGAACTTGAAACGGTTCCTGTAGGACTGTTTCTGGTAGATCTCGCAGCCTTCTATCCATACAAGCGAAGGCTTCACTTCATCCGGAGATAATGTGAAGCCCTCAGCTATCTTTGCGAAATATTCCAGCGGTGGGAAGAATGCCGTCGAAAGCAGCATGACACAGTGGAATTAAATGTCTATGGTACCTTTCTCGCTAGGGTCGTTTGCCCTTACGATACCTCTCTTTGAGTTTCTAATGAACTCAAGGATGGTGTCACGCTCCTCTGATGGTGGGAATCCAGCCTCGATCTGAGCGCATCCGTCAGTGATGTTGAATCCCTTGTAATAGAGGGTGTCATACATGTCCTTGATGCTTCTGATGGCCTCAGGGCTGAAACCGCGTCTGCGCAGACCTACGATGTTCACACCTACGTAGCAGAGAGGCTCGCGTCCGCAGAGAGCGTATGGAGGTACATCCTTGTTTACCTTGCTTGCACCACCTACCATGGCGTGTGCGCCGATGCGTGAGAACTGGTGAGCCTTGGTGCCGCCACCGATGATAGCCCAGTCGTCAACGTCTGTCTCTCCAGCAATGCCTACATAGCTTACGAGGATACAGTGGCTTCCGACCTTGCAGTCATGGGCTACATGTACGTATGACATGACGAGTGTGTGGTCTCCGATGGAGGTGACTCCCTTGCCGCTGGCCTTGGTGCCTCTATTAATGGTAGCACACTCGCGGATGGTTACATGGTTACCGATCTTTACGTAAGTGATCTCGCCGTCGAATTTGAGGTCCTGAGGCACTGCGCCTACCACTGCGCCAGGGAAGACCTCGCAGTTTGTGCCCATGGTTACATAGGAGTAGATGACAGCATGAGGGTGAATCTTACAGTTGTCACCGATAGTTACATTGTCATCGATGTATGCGTATGGTCCAATCTCGATGTTGTCGCCAAGAACGGCGTTTGGACTCACTGTAGCAAGAGGATGTATCTTGTTCATTTTTGATAGTTTTTAGCGAGGATTACTTCAAATTCAGTGCCGAACGAAGTGCTTTCGCTGCATTTGTGTTAATGGCATGTCCTGACTTGAATGCTGTGACCTTCGCGCGAAGATATCCGCCGGAAAGCCTTATGTCGCCGATGAGGTCGAGCAGCTTATGGCGTCCGCACTCATCAGGGAAGTGGAGGGTCAGATTTGAGAGGTAGCCGCTCTCGGTGACGGTCATCGGCTTCTGGCCAAGCATCTGGCAGAGCTGGTTCACCTGCTCGTCAGTGACTGGATGCTCCACGATGACGATGGCATTCTCTACGTCACCGCCCTTTACGAGGCCCATGGATGCAAGGTAGGCGATCTCATGGAAGAACACGAAGGTCCTGCAAGGACCGACCTGTGAGGCGTAGTCCACACTCTCGTCCCAAGAGGCACTCTGTACTCCGAGGACTCTGGAACTGAAGTCTACTGTGCACTCGAACGAGAGCTTGTCTGCTGGCTCTATCTTTACGAAAGCTCCAGTCTTCTCGTCCTTAATCTCGATGGTTTCCCTGATTGTTATGTAGTTTCTCTCGGCGTCCTGGACCTCGAGTCCTGCTTCGAGGAAAGCCTCGACATATGGGCGCGCACTTCCGTCAAGGATAGGTACTTCCTGGCCGTCGATCTCGATGATGGCGTTATCTACACCCATGCCCGTGAGGGCAGACATCAAGTGCTCAATGGTCACTACCGCAACGTTTCCTGAGGAGATGGTGGTGCTTCGAGCGGTGTTTGAGACATTCTCCGCGAGAGCCGCCACGATGGCATCTTCTCCGAGGTCCGTCCTTCTGAAGATGATGCCAGTGCCGGCGGCAGCGGGAAGAATGGTCATCTTCGCGTAGCCTCCGGTATGCAATCCTTTACCTTCGAAAGAACAGCTTCTTTTAAGCGTCTGCTGATTCATCTATATACTTATCTTTCGCCGAAAAGTCGGCAGTTAGCCTACAAAGATAAGTAAAATAAACTGAAATCCCAATTATTTGTCCAGGCCCGCCCTCTTGAACTGGGCGTATGCCTTCAGGTACTGCAGGCGAGGGATGGCTGGGATGCCGAAGAGCTCTGGGCTGCCAGGCCTGATGTTTCCGATGACTGCGGACTTCGCGCACACTGTGGTGTGGTCTGCAATGCTGATGTGTCCTACGACACCCACCTGTCCAGCGAGGATGACGTTCTTGCCTACCTTGGCGGAGCCGGCGATGCCCGTCTGGGCAGCGATGGCGGTGTTCTCGCCGATCTGGACATTATGCGCGATCTGGCAGAGGTTGTCGATCTTCACGCCATCTGCGATGATGGTGGACTCCATAGGGGCGCGGTCCACGGTGGTGCAGGCGCCTATCTCGACATCACTGCCAATTATCACGTTTCCGAGATGCTCGATCTTCTGCCATGTGCCGTCAGGCTGAGGTACATTTCCGAAGCCGTCAGAGCCGATGACGCAGTTTGCGTGCAGGATGACGCGGTCGCCGATGCTGCTGCCAGGGTAGATGCGTACGCCTGGATAGAGTATGCAGAACTTGCCTATCTTGCAGTCTTCGCCTATGGTGACATTGTCATGAATGATGGTGCAATCGCCTATCTGACAGTTTTTTCCAATGCTTACGAACTTGCCTACGTTCACTTTCTTGCCGAGCTTCGCGGAGAGTGCGATGCGCGACAGCAGGCTGCGGTGGCGCTTGTACGCCTTGCGCTGCTGCGACACGTACTTCAGCAGCTCTGCGAGCGCTGCGTACGCGTTCTCCACGCGCACCAAGGTGGCGCTGACTGGCTGCGAAGGCACGAAATCGTTGTTCACAAGTATCACGCTCGCCTTCGATGTGTAGACATACTGCTCATATTTAGGGTTCGCGTAGAAGCAGAGCTTTCCGGGCTTTCCGTGCTCGATCTTGGCGAAATCTGTAACTGTCACCTGAGGGTCTCCATCCACGGTGCCGTGGAGTACCTGCGCTAGCTGTTTGGCTGTAAATTCCATCTCTTTTTCTTTAGTCGTACAAATTTAATCACTTTTAGCGAAGAAAGCATTAAATTTTGTGCTTTAACAGAAAATGCCTATATTTGCAGTCGTGAACGAGATAGGGGCCGAGCGGTTCCTATCTTTTATTTTGTGTTTATGAAGAAAAACGAGATCATTGGCGCAGTAGCGCCCATCATCGAGGAGCGTGGATGCTTCCTCGTGGAAGTGGTGGTAAGCGCAGACAACGATATCACGGTAGCCATCGAGAAGCGCGAGGGCAGCGTGGACATGGAGGATTGCGTGGCTGTTAACAATGTAGTCCTGGATACCTTCGACCGCGATGTGGAGGATTACTCCCTCACCGTGACCTCTGCTGGCCTCGACCAGCCTTTCAAGGTGCAGGAGCAGTATCAGAAGGCATTGGGAAAGAAGGTAGAGCTGCAGATGCGTGGTGGAAAGAAGCTCATCGGCGTGCTTGCCGCTGCAGATGAGGCTTCGGTGACCGTGACCTATGTGGCCCTGGAGACCGTGGAGGGCAAGAAAAGGAAGGAGAAGGTGGAGCATACCGATGTCTTCCAGCTCGCCGAGGTGAATTCTGTGCGCTATGTGATTGATTTCTCTGACTAATAATATTAAAAACAAATAACTACAAATGGAAAAAGAAAAAGGCATTACCCTCATTGACGCCTTCAAGGACTTCAAGGAGGAGAAGAACATCGACAGACCAGTGATGATGGGTGTCCTCAAGGATGTGTTCCTTACCCAGATCGCGAAGACCTATGGCTCTGCGGACAATTTCGACGTCATCGTGAATGTCGACAAGGGAACCTGCGAGATTTACCAGAACTTCGAGGTGGTGGAAGAGGTTGAAGATCCTGTTTCACAGATGACCATAGAGGATGTTGTCGAGGATTGCGGTGACGACGATTACGAGATCGGAGATACCTACACAAAGAAGATTCCTCTTACAGCGTTCGGCCGTCGTGGTATCCTTAACATCCGTCAGAATCTCCAGGGTCGCATCATGGACATCGAGAAGGCAAATGTCTTCAAGAAGTACTCTGAGAAAGTCGGCGAGCTTTTCACCGGGGAGGTTTACCAGACCTGGTCCAAGGAAGTTCTCATCCTCGACGAGGACGGAAACGAGCTCCGTATCCCTAAGGAGGAGCAGATCCCAGGAGAGCACTTCAAGAAGGGTGACAATGTCCGCGCCATCATCAAGAAGGTGGAGATGAAGAATAACACCACACCATACATCGTACTTTCACGTACCTCAAACGAGTTCCTTGAGAAGCTCTTCGAGCAGGAAGTTCCAGAGATCCTCGACGGTCTTATCACCGTGAAGAAGGTGGCTCGTGTACCAGGCGAGAGAGCGAAGGTGGCTGTGGAGTCATACGACGAGCGTATCGATCCTATCGGAGCATGTATCGGTGTCAAGGGTGGTCGTATCCTTGGTATCGTACGTGAGCTCAGGAACGAGAATATCGACGTCCTCCAGTGGACCGGAAACGCAGCTCTTCTCATCCAGCGTGCACTTACTCCTGCGAAGGTGTCATCTATCGACATGGGCAAGACCCCTGCTGACAAGGTGAAGGTATACATGCACCCAGATGAGGTGAAGAAGGGTGTCGGCCGCAATGGTTGCAACGTAGCGCTTGCTGGCCAGCTTGTAGATCGCGAGATCGAGGTTTGGAGAGAGGCACAGAAGGATGATCCAGAGTTCGAGGAGGATGATGTACTTCTCAGCGAGTTCGCAAACGAGATCGATCCTTGGGTTATCGAGCGCCTTGAGGCTATCGGTTGCGATACCGCCAGAAGCGTGCTCGCACTGTCTCCTGCAGACATCGCCAAGAGAGCAGATCTCGAGGACGAGACCGTTGAGGACATCATCAAGATCCTCAGCGCTGAGTTTGAAGACTAGTTAGATAATTTAAAAGGGGTTTTATATGGCAGATATCAGAATAAGCAAACTTATCAAGAAATATAACGTGGGATTGGATGACCTCGTCGACTTCCTGAACAAGCAGGGAGCAGACCTGGAACTCAATCCGAACGCCAAGGTATCGGAGGACTTCGTCCCAGCACTCGACCGCCAGTTCGGCAAGGACCTCAAGATGAAGGAGGAGTCCGAGAAGGTGGACATCAAGCTCACCGAGATACTTGACAAGTCAAATAAGAAGTTGGGCGAGAAGGCCCAGGCCGAGGATGAGGAGCCTGTACAGGAGATCGTCATCAAGAGCACTGGCCTTGGTCGTATCGACAAGCCAGTGGCGGAGCCAGAGCCAGTGGCAGAACCAGAGCCTGTATCTGAGCCGGAGATCGTCTCGGAGCCAGAGCCTGAAGTGATGGCTGAGCCTGAAGTGAAGGCGGCACCAGAACCAGAGGTGGTACCAGAGCCTGAGAAGGCAGAGGAGCCAGCTCCAGAACCAGAGGTAGTGGCTGAGCCAGAGCCAGAGGTGGCTCCAGAGCCTGTAGCTGAAACAGAACCAGTCGTAGAGACTCCTTCCGTCGAAACCCCTGCGGAAGTCGTTTCAGAGCCAGAAGTGAAGGCGGCTGAGCCAGAGCCTAAGCCACAGCAGGCTGCTATGGGATTCAATGTGGTCGGAAAGATCGATCTCTCTCAGTTCGACAGGAAGCCTAAGAAGCGTGAACGTATCGCCAAGGGAAGCCAGAAGGTCGACGTGGGCAAGGTAGCTACCGAGGAGGGCTCGAAGAAGGGCCAGAATGGTGGCAAGAACCAGCAGAACGGTGGTGGCAAGAATCAGCAGAACGGCAAGAACCAGCAGCGTCAGGATCAGAAGGGAGGCAAGGGCAAGAACCAGAGAGGAAACGACAGGTTCAAGCCAGAGCTTACCGAGGCCGAGCAGGAGGAGATGCAGAAGCAGATCCAGAAGCAGGTCAAGGAGACTTACGCCAGAATGAACGAGGGCAAGAAGAATAACTTCGGTGCCAAGTACAGAAAGGAGAAGCGTGAGCTTGCAGCCCAGAGGACCATGGAGGAGATGGAGGCAGAGGCAGCAGAGCAGAAGACCCTGAAGGTAACAGAGTTCGTTACTGTAAACGATCTCGCTACCCTCATGAATAACACCCCAGTGGTGAAGGTCATCGGAGCCTGCATGAGCCTTGGTCTCATGGTTTCCATCAACCAGCGTCTCGATGCCGAGACCCTCGTGCTTGTGGCAGAGGAGTTCGGATATAAGGTGGAGTTCGTAACTGCTGAGATCTCGGATGGTTCTGAGGCAGAGGTACAGGATTCTGAGGAGGATCTCGTACCACGTCCACCAGTGATCACCGTCATGGGTCACGTAGATCATGGTAAGACTTCGCTCCTTGACTATATCCGTAAGTCAAATGTCATCGCAGGTGAGGCCGGCGGTATCACCCAGCACATCGGAGCTTACAGCGTGAAGCTCGAGGATGGTCGCCATATCACCTTCCTGGATACTCCAGGTCACGAGGCTTTCACCGCCATGCGTGCCCGTGGTGCCCAGATGACTGACCTGGCCATCATCATTGTCGCAGCAGATGATGCTGTCATGCCACAGACTGTCGAGGCTATCAACCACGCGCAGGCTGCGGGTGTGCCAATGGTATTCGCCATCAACAAGATAGATAAGCCAGGCGCATTCCCTGACACTATCCGTCGTCAGCTCTCCGAGATGAACATCCTCGTGGAGGACTGGGGCGGTAAGTATCAGTGCCAGGAAATCTCGGCAAAGAAGGGACTCAATGTAGATCTTCTCCTTGAGAAGGTGCTCCTTGAGACCGACCTTCTTGAGCTCAAGGCAAATCCGAACCGTCTTGCGCAGGGAGCTGTCATCGAGTCTTCTCTCGACAAGGGTCGTGGATATCTCGCTACCATCCTCGTCCAGAACGGTACTCTCCATGTCGGTGATTGTATCCTTTCAGGATCATACTATGGCCGCGTGAAGTCTATGTTCAATGAGCGTGGACAGAGAGTCAAGGAGGCAGGCCCTTCTACTCCAGTATCAGTGCTCGGCCTTAACGGAGCACCTGCTGCAGGTGAGAAGTTTGTGGTTATGGCTGATGAGAAGGAGGCGAAGAGCATTGCGAACAAGCGTGAGCAGCTCATCCGTATCCAGGGCATCAAGACCCAGAAGCACATGACTCTCGAGGAGATCGGACGCCGTATCGCTATCGGAAACTTCAAGGAGCTCAATATCATTGTCAAGGGAGATGTGGATGGATCAGTTGAGGCACTTTCTGACTCACTCATCAAGCTCTCTACCGAGGAGGTAAGGGTAAATGTCATCCACAAGGCTGTCGGTGCCATCTCAGAGTCTGATATCCTCCTTGCAGAGGCATCGGATGCTGTGATCGTCGGCTTCCAGGTACGTCCTTCAGTCGAGGCCCGCAAGGCTGCCGAGAAGTAGGGTATCGAGGTCCGTCTCTACTCTGTCATCCACGACTGCACCCAGGAGGGTAAGGATGGTATC
>JAKSJL010000057.1 GCA_024398295.1 Bacteroidales bacterium | reverse complement strand
GAAGACTCCATCCACTGGTAGAACTCTACGTTCCTGTGGAGATTTGCCGTAACCGCACCTACTCCGAAAGTAGGGTCTGAAAGGTATTCCTCTGTAGAAACGAACGCATTGGCATGGATAAGCTTGCCTTCGTTCTCTGGGTTCACGGCGCTCATGTCATCCACGTGCACAGCCTGGTCTGCTGCCGCGTCAAGCATCTTCGCAGTCTTCACCGCACGACCCTCATTCCACCAGAGAAGGACGGTAGCTGCAGCGATGAGCACGAAACCGGTGCCAATGTTCCTGAAAGAACTGCCGACACGGCTGCCATAGCTGTTTTTGTGTGTTTCTGTATATGCCATATCTGTATAGTTTTGGTTTTTGTCGATACGAAAGAGGAGTCCGGCACTTGTCGGACTCCCCATGTATTAGCCTGATACTAGAGGTTAGGATTCTCCTTGGTCCAATCCTCAACTGCAGGAACGATGCCGAGAGCAACGATCTCGTCACGCATCTTGCAGAGATGCTCGTAAGAAGCCTGGAGGTCCTTCATCTCCTGCTCAGTTCCCTGAGGAGCGGTGAAGTGAACACCTGTAGCGTCGATAGTGGTAGGCATAGCCATCATCACATTCTTGTAACCGCACTTGTCGCAGTTTACATAGCAGCCTGCAGGCCATGTGAATGGAGTGCCACCCATAGAAGCCTCGATCATCTTCACTGCCTGGTATGCAGGGCTCTGGAATGAGCTGCGGCCACGGAGCTTGATGATAGCTGAACCACCCTGGATAGTGTTATGCTTGATCTCTGCCCACTTCTCCTCGGTGAGTGCGAGGTCTGCGAGAGGCTTGCCGTCGATCATAGCCTTAGATGCGAATACTGCCATAGACTCGCCGTGACCACCGTAAGTGTAAGCGCCAGTTACCTTGCTCTGGAGTACACCGAACTCATTTGCGAGCTGCTCCTGGAGACGTGTGCTGTCGAGAGCTGCGAGTGAGGTGAGCTGGTTTGGCTTGAGGCCTGAGTGGATAAGAGCGGTAAGAGCGGTAACGTCAGCTGGGTTAAAGATAACTACAACATGCTTAACATCTGGGCAATACATCTTGATGAAGTCACCGAACTCAGCAGCGATCTTACAGTTACCCTTGAGGAGATCCTCACGTGTCATACCATCCTTACGTGGTGCACCACCTGATGAGATGATATACTTAGCATCCTTGAATGCAACAGCTGGATCGGTAGTCCATGAGATGTTTGCGCCTTCGAATGCGCAGTGGCACATCTCTTCTGCAACACCATGAACACCTGGCTCGAAGATATCATAGAGACAGATGTTAGGAGTAAGACCAAGCATGAGGGCGGTCTGAGCCATGTTTGAGCCGATAGCACCGCCGGCACCTACGATGAGGAGTTTTTCGTCAGTAAGAAATTTCATAATAATATAGTGTTATGTATAAATCCATATTTCTATGCAAATGCAAATATAGCAAATATATTTACTATTGAATCCAAAAAATGCTTATATTTGTGGGCGAAAAAAACACGTTTGAAGTTTTATATGGAACCTCCCAGTTCTATTCTTATAGACACTACCCTATCGGCGGACCCGGCATCTGAGGTCCCGCCCTCGGTTCAGCTGTATATAACACGCCTGTAGTCGGAAGTCATACTTCCGGCCGTTTTGTCGTGCATAGAACTTCAAAATATTGATAACTTAAATTTTTATACATGGGACTATACCTTACAAAGGAGCTTAACGACGAGGCCAGGCTAGGTGTCTGGCAGATTACAGAGACTGAGGACGAACTGAAAGCACTCAGCTCTACACCTTCTGACGAGATGGAGGAGATCTCCTACATCAAGAGTGAGTCATTGCGCAAGCAGAGACTCGCAGTCAGAGCGCTCCTTAACGAGCTTTTCGAGGACAAGGTCTACCTCGCTCACCACGATAACGGCAAGCCTTACATCGAGAACAGCCCGATAAACATCAGCATCACCCACACAGAGAAATATGTGGCAGTCATACTCGACGACAGGAACGAGGTCGGCATCGACATCGAGTCTCTCGACCGCGATTTCTCCGTAGTGGAGATGAAGGCTCTCTCCGAGGATGAGATCGACGATCTCGAGGAGGACAAGGAAGAGAAGAACGAGCAGCTCGCCATCTACTGGTGCGCGAAAGAAGCCATCTACAAGAAGATCTCACAGTACGGAATCGACTTCGCCGAGCAGATCGAGGTGGAGGAATTCCGCTACAAGGGAGAGGGAGAGCTCGAAGCGACCTTCATCCACAAGGACGGCCACGAAGAGGAGCTCGAGCTCGGCTACATGACCTTCGACCGCCATCTCCTCGTCTGGGTCTGCGAAGAAGACTAAAAATAGCCTATTTAGAATCATTCTAAATTAAATACCGTTTTATAAAGCTGTTAACCAACAAGTTAACAGCTTTATTACATAATTGTTGATAACTTTTTTTGGCGAATCCTTTTTCATTGGGAAGATATTATTATATCTTTGTCGAACGCACCTTCGCGAACCTACGCTCATCGGGTGCATCCAAAACTAACTTTGACAAATTACATATACCATGATAAAGAATGTCAGGAAGAGAGACGGACGTCTCGTCGAGTTCAACAACCAGAAGATAGTGGCAGCCATCCTGAAGGCCATGTCTGTCACCGATGCAGGTGAGGATATCGTACTTGCAGCTCAGATCGCTGATGTAATCTCAAAAAACGAGAAGGAGCAGATGAGCGTGGAGGAGATCCAGGACTGCGTCGAGATGGAGCTCATGAAGAGCCCAAGGAAGGAAGTTGCGAAGAAGTATATCGCATACAGAAACCAGCGCAGCCTCGCACGTAATGCGAAGAGTAACGAGATCTTCCAGGAGATCATCGATGCACAGGCAAACGATATCACCCGCGAGAACGCGAACATGAATGCCGATACCCCTGCCGGCATGATGATGAAGTTCGCTTCAGAGTCCACAAAATCATACGTGGATTCATGTCTTCTCTCCGAGGACGTAAGGGAGGCTGTAGCCAAGGGCTATATCCATATCCATGACAAGGATTACTATCCTACAAAGAGCCTTACCTGTCTGCAGCACCCGCTCGATGAGATCCTCGAGCACGGCCTCAAGGCCGGCCACGGCGAGTCACGCCCAGCGAAGAGGATCGAGACAGCTGCAGTCCTCGCATGTATCTCCATGGAGACAGTCCAGAACGAGATGCACGGAGGTCAGGCTATCCCTGCATTCGACTATTATCTCGCACCATATGTAAGAAAGACCTTCCAGGAGGAGCTCAAGAAGCTCGGCGAGTACAGCGGGAAGGACTACTCTCACCTGAACGAAGCGAAGATCGACGACTACATCAGAAGGGATCTCACCGGTCTTCAGGGAGACGAGAGAGCTATCCAGTACTGTGTAAACCAGACCGTAGGACGTGTTCACCAGTCCATGGAGGCTTTCGTACATAACATGAACACCATCCACTCACGTGGTGGAAACCAGGTGGTATTCAGCTCTATTAACTATGGTACCGACACCTCTGCAGAGGGTCGCTGTATCATCAGAGAGATCCTGAACACCACATACGAGGGTGTAGGAAACGGCAGCACCGCCATCTTCCCTATCCAGATCTGGAAGAAGAAGAGAGGCGTAAGCTACCTTCCTGAAGACAGGAACTATGACCTCTACAAGTTCGCCTGCAAGGTGACTGCACGTCGTTTCTTCCCTAACTTCGTGAACCTCGACTCTTCATTCAACAAAGATGATGCATGGAAGGAGGACGATCCTAAGCGCTACATGCACGAGGTCGCTACCATGGGTTGCCGTACACGAGTTTACTCAAACAAGTTCGGCCCTAAGACCTCAGTAGGTAGAGGAAACCTCAGCTTCACCACCATTAACATAGTACGTATCGCCATCGAGGCCATGAGCGAGCCTGACAAGGAGCGCCGCATCGCCAAATTCTTCGACAAGCTTGACTGGGCTCTCGACATCTCTGCCAAGCAGCTGAACGAGCGCTTCGACTTCCAGAAGACCGCACTCAAGAAGCAGTTCCCTCTGCTCATGAGCGGACTTTGGGTCGGCAGCGAGAAGCTTGAGGAGTGCGACACCATCGAAAGAGTGATGAACCAGGGTACATTGGCCATCGGTTTCATCGGCCTCGCAGAGTGCCTTATCGCCCTTTGCGGCAAGCACCATGGCGAGAGCGAGGAGGCTCAGGAGCTGGGTCTTCGCATCGTGAAGCACATGAGCGAGAGAATCGAGGGCTACTGCGAGACATACCAGCATAACTTCTCATGCTTTGCCACCCCTGCAGAGGGTCTCTCAGGCCGCTTCACCCGCATGGACAAGAAGAAGTTCGGCGTCATCCGCGGTATCACCGACAAGGACTACTACACAAACTCCAGCCATATTCCTGTATACTTCAAGTGCTCTCCTCAGCACAAGGCTCAGATCGAGGGTGCATACCACAAGTACGAGGGTGCAGGACATATCTTCTATGTAGAGATCGACGGCGACGCTACACATAACCCAGAGGCTATCATGCGTATCGTAGACCTCATGGACCGCTACGATATCGGATACGGTTCTGTAAACCATAACAGAAACCGCTGCCTCGACTGCGGTTACGAGGATGCGAAGGAAGGCCTCACCGAGTGCCCTCACTGCCACGGACATAACATCGACACCCTTCAGAGAATCACTGGTTATCTCGTAGGTACTACGAACCGTTGGAACAGCGGTAAACTTGCTGAACTCAAAGACCGTGTCGTCCACAAGTAAGATCAGAGTTCTTGATATTCTAGAGCAGACCATGGCCGATGGCCCTGGTCTGCGTACTTCTATATACTGTGCTGGATGCCTGCATCATTGTCCTGGATGCCATAACCCCCAGTCCTGGGATATGGCTGGCGGCAAGGAAATGAGTGTGGATGAGCTGCTTGAGCTCATCAAGGCGGATGAGTTCTCAGATGTATCCTTCTCTGGAGGTGACCCATTCTATCAGGTGGAGGCATTCACTGAACTGGCGAGAAGGATCAAGCAGGAGACCTCGAAAACCATCTGGTGCTGGACTGGCTTCACCATCGAAGAGATACAGGCCGACGAGCACCTCGCCCAGCTTCTCCCCTACCTCGACGTGCTCGTCGACGGCCCATTCATCATGGACCAGCGCGACACTGAGCTTCTGTTCAGGGGCAGCGCGAACCAGCGCATCATTTATCTCACAAAAAAAGACGACGACCTCTGTGAGGGCGCCGTGGAGCTAGTCAAGCTGAAATAGCATTATTACGGCCTCAGCCAGTCCTGAGGATCGCTTGGCTGAGATGACTCCCAGAGCTGGAAATGCAGCTGGGATGAGCCTCCGATGGCATCCACCGTGCCGATGACATCGCCTGTCTTCACCTTGTCTCCGGCCTTCACCGACACGGATCCGAGCTTACAGTAGAAGGTGAAGTAACTGCCGTGCTGCACGAGCACGCACTTGTTATATCCCTGCATCACGATGACATTCTTCACTTCTCCATTGAACACGGCCTTCACTGAAGTGCCAGGTGCTACGGCTATGGAGATTCCGTCACTGTCTGGAAGCCTGAGGTTCTTGTAGACCGGATGATACTGAGGGCCGAAGGACTCGACCACAGGGCCCTCTACAGGCCATGGAAGCTTGCCTTTGTTTGCCGAGAACTCATTGGAAAGAGTATAGTCCACAGGCTTCGACGTGCCCTTCTTCTTCGAGCCTCCCTTCACCTGCTGCGATATGAGTTTCTGTATCTCGCGATTCAGGGAAGCCACTTCCCTACGCTTCGACGCTATCTGGTTCTGATAGCGCGACTTGTCCTTCTTCAACTGGGAGATGATCTTCTCCGACGACGCCTCCTCCGACTTCAGCTGGTTCACTTCCTTCACGCGCGCCTGCCTCAAGGCATTTGCCTCTGCCCTGAGCTGCTCGAGCTCGACTTTCTGCGCCTCCACCTCCGACTTCGTCGCGAGTATCTTCTCTCCCTGGGAGTTCATCTCGCGCGAGAGGTTCTTGAGGAATGAGAAGCGCCTCAGGCCCTGGGCTATGTTCTCGCTGCCGATGATGTACATGTACCACACGCGCGCGTCCCTATTCTTGTACGCGCTGCGCACCAGGCGGTCATAGTAGAAGGTCATCGTGTCCAGACGCGCCTGGATAGAATCCAGCTGGCGCTGCTTTTCGCCCACCTGCTCATCCAGGACGGCGATTTCAGCATCGCTCTCCTCAATCAGCTGACGGCGCGAAGCGATCTTCTTTCTCGTGAGGGTGAGGTTATATGTGGCGTCTGCATTCTTCGCTGAATTTGCCTTCAGCTGACGGTCCAGCTCCTGGATCTCCTTCTCGAGCCTGTCCTTCCTGTTCTTCTTCGCCGTGACATTCTGCGCATCAGCGGTCATGGCACCCATGACGAGCGCCAGCACCAGCATGCAGATATGTCTCAGCGTCCTGCTCATTTCTTGATGGCTTCAAGCCTTTTCGCTACCCTCTCTTCGAGGTCTGGCACCTTGTGGTCTGCATTCTTTCCCTTCGCGAGCTCCCAGTACACCGTCGCGAGATCATACTCCCCGAGGGCATAGAGCACCTCCGCGTAGTGATCCAATATGGTGGCGCTCTCCTTGCCGCCATATATCATGGCGTGCTTGAAGAAAGGCTTCGCCTCGGTATCCTTGCCCTGCATATGCAGTATCCAGGCATAGGTGTCGAGGTATGTGGCATTGTCCGGCTCCAGCTTCACCGTCTTCTGGCTCATCTTATAGGCCTTGGACAGATGCTTGCCGTCGATGGAGATGAAGTATGCATAATTATTCAGCACAGGGGCGTAGTCAGCATTCACCTTGAGGGCCTTGTCGTAGGCCTTGTGGGCCTGCTTGGCATTGCCCAGCTCATGCTGCATGTCGCCAATGGTCGAGTACGCCGAGAGCACCACTGCGGAATCCTTGGGGAAGGTCGCGAGGAGTCTTTCATTGTCCTTGATCACACCCATGTAGTCTCCGAGATTATAGTGGGCAACGCTCTTCATGTTGATGAAGCCCGGCTCCTGAGGGAAGGCGGCCGAAGCCTCCTCAGCGGCATCCAGAAGCTCATTCCAGCGCCCCATGTATGAGAGCGCCTGCACGAGGTCAGCGCGCGCCGAGAAGCACTCTGGGTTTGCCTTTACATTCCTCTGTAACAATGCTGCCGAGGTGTCCTCCCTGCCGGTGGCATAGTAGTAGCTGCCTGCCATGGAGAGCATCGTCGAGTCCTTCTGATGGCACGCCAGGCCAGTGTTTACCAGCGAATCTATCTGAATCTGGAAATTTCTCACAAACTGCGGATCGCTGTGCTGCATCACCGAAGAGAGATACTTGCTCTTCATGGATGGCTCCACCATCTCGGATGCCATGAACACAGACGTCACCTTGAAGTACTTGTCATACTGACGACGCTGCCTGTAGATCTCCGACGAGCCGAGCAGCGCTGGAGCGTAGTCATACTCATAGCTGAGCGCCTCGTCGTAGTAGCGCAGCGCCAGGGAGTCGTCATACATCTGCATCTTGTGGTCTCCCATCGCCGTGAGCACGCGGGCAGATGCGAAGTCATCGGCATATCTCTCCAATGTCTTGAAGGCCTCATCAGGCTTCTTCAGCTGCATCAGCACATCGTAGCGTGCGAGTGTCACCTGCTCATTCTTTCCAGACACGGTCTCGATGTCGTCAAATGTAGAGAGCATCTTGTCCAGGCTGCCTGTCTTTCCATAGAGGTTCGCGAGGTTATAGTAGATGTCCAGCTTCTTCGGATGGTCCTTCAGCAGGTTCTCGTAGATGCTGATGGTGAGCTCCTCCCTGTTCGTGGAGGAGTACAGGCGCGCCAGCATGTCGTTGTACCAGTAGTTCTTCGGATCAAGCTTCAATGCTTCCTTCAGATGCACCTCTGCCTCAGCGACATCCCCCTTCGCATACGCGGAGAGGCCCATGTAGTACAGGGCAGCGTCGTTTGTAGGGTCCAGGTCAATGATATCGGCCAGCTGCTTGTAAGCCTCAGCATACCTGCCTGAATTGTATGCAGCCATGGCTGACACGAGCCTGGCCGAGGCTTCGTCCTTCAGTCGGCTTCTCTGCTGAGCGACCGCAGGGATCGCAATGGCCCAGAGAAGCAATATGTAAATGATACGTATCTTCTTCATACTCCTTTTGCCAACTACAAAAATAGTACATTTCTTGGTTTCGTTTGTGGGGACAATTACATTATTTTCGCTAATTTCGTAGGTGATATATGTTTTTTTGAGATTGCGATGCAACATTTCAGCATATTGCCGCATCTTATAAAACGAACGGAGGACCAGGAACGGCAAGTGACGGAGGTCAAGGAGGCCGAAGGGACCATGCAGCTCATCGAAGCGTGCAAGCGCGGAGACAGGCGGGCCCAGAAGGCAGTGTACGACTTGCTGGCATCGAAGATGTTTGCGCTCTGCATCCGATACATGGGTGACAGGACGGAAGCGGAAGATGTCCTGCAGGAAGGTTTTGTCTACCTGTTCACCAAGCTGGACTCATTCACAGGACAAGGTTCCTTTGAAGGCTGGGCCCGAAAGATCTTTGTAAACGCTGCACTCATGAGCCTTAGGAAGAACGATATCCTGAAGGACTCCGATGACATAGACACCTCCATCAATATTGCGAGCGAGTCCACATCGGCGGTCCAGGACATCAGTTATAAGGAGCTGACGAAGGTGATAAACGAGCTGCCCGTAGGATTCAGGACCGTGTTCAACATGTATGTGGTCGAAGGGTACTCGCACAAGGAGATAGGCGAAGCGCTGGGAATCTCCGAGGCCACATCCAGAAGCCAGCTGCTGCGAGCCAGGGCCATGCTGCAGAAGAAGATCAGAAAATAGAGTTTTATAAGATGTACGAAGATAAGTTCAACGATTTTGATCTTGAATTGAGATCAATGCTCTCGGACGTGGAGGAAGAAGTTCCTTCACGCGTTTGGGATGCAGTGAGCGCTCGACTCGATCAGAAGAAGATAGTAGCCCTCAGGTGGAGGAGAGCTGCAGCCGGTATGGCTGCCGCTGCCGCCATCGTGGCCGGCGTGCTTATCTTCAGGCATCAGCCTACCCAGGAGGTAAACCCTGGCGACTTCCTCGCAAACACAGAACCAGTGGAGGCGGTGGTACCTGCACAGGTCGAGGAGGAGGTCATCCCTACCATCGAGGAGCAGTTAGCTCATTCGAGAGCATTCGTTGCGCAGACGGTAAAGGTCGAGGAAGCTGAGCCTACGACGGTCGCCATAGCAGAAGAAGCATTTGAGTCACAGGAGGTTGAAGAGCCAGTAACGACAGTGAAGGAGTCTATTAAGGAGTCAGTGAAGGACGAGCACTCAGAGCCTTGGGTCGATCCTTTCGCGGAGTTCAGCGAGGAGCTGTCACGAAGAAGGGGTATCGACTGGAAGGTCGGAGGAAATGTGACCAGCAATGAAGCCGCACTCTCAAGCACCATCAAGAGAGCTATTCCACAGGCGGCACCTACCACTACCGGCATTTACAACGAAGGTAAGTCGACATACTTCATCCCTGTATCATTCGGACTCGGAGTAAGATATCATTTCACAGACAGATGGGCAGTGGGCACAGGTCTCGAGTACACACTCCTCTCCAGATCATTCACCGGCCGCTACATGCAGTTCGGAAATGCAGGATGCGAGAAGGATATCACCACCCAGATACAGAATGACATCCACTACATCGGAGTACCTGTGAATGTCTACTTCGACATCCTCTCGTCTCAGGAGAAGATCAGCCTCTATGCATACGCTGGCGGTATGATGGAGAAGGGACTCGCAAACAACTTCCTGCTCTCTGACCGTGGTACAAGCATTCGCCATCACGAGGCCATAACTGGTCTACAGTGGTCTGCGACAGCCGGCTTGGGCGTACAGTTCGTGCTTACAGACAAGCTGGGACTCTACCTTGACCCAAGCGTAAGGTACTTCTTCGAGTGTGGACAGCCTATGAGCGTCAGGACAGTCCAGCCGCTGATGTTCAACTTCGAAGTCGGTCTCCGTCTGAATCTTTAGACACAACATTTCTTAAAATAGTGACCAAACATCCCGAAACTGTGACGAACAGTCTCGGGATGTTGAGTTTTTATGGCTTCATTTGCAGAAAAAAACTGACTATGAAGAATGGATTGCTCATGCTCCTGCTGCTATGCGCCTGCACGCCTAAGCTGCCACATCTAAACAACGGAATCAGCCGAAATGACAGACTGGACTATGACCTCCCTGACAGGAAGGACAGCTCAGTAATACCGACTCCCCTGCCTGGTACGACCTGCGTATGGATAAGCGGTGTGGAGTACCCTGCTGACTACGACTGGAGAGGCGACATCCTGAGGGACGATGTTCCCGCAGAAATATTTTTGCTATGCGACGGAAAGAAGGTATTCTCGATGCCGGCCAAGCCCAGCAGGAAAATCAGCACAGAGCCGAATAAGCATCATTTCATGGAGGATGCCATGTTCAGCGAATACTGCGACACCAGCGGCACATATCTGCTGCGGAACGGGAAGACCCTAGCGCATTTCGAGGGCCAATGGTCTCTCGCGGGACTGCTTGTCAGAGACGGCAAGGTGCACAGCTTGTGGAGATCCCAGAGAGGCAAGGAAATCATGCTTGCAGAGGACGATAGCGTCGCGATGACAAGGAGTGCCGCCACGGCCATCGGAAGCCTTACAGGGGCGCCTTTCTGGCCCACAGGGGCATTGTACGAAAGCAAGGAGAGAATCTGCTTCGGCTACATCCATGAAGAGTCGGGATTTCATGTGGTGAGGGACCTGAATGACGAGCAGGTGTGGCAGGATGCAGACACAGAGCGCATCTTCGATGTCAGGGTGGTGGATGGGAAGACTACTGCGATATACTCGCGCAAGTCGGGAGGCATCTTCGTAAGGCACGGAGCCAGCGAGACATGTATTAGCGGGCTCACCGAGGCTAAGTGCATTGGCCTGAAGGACATCATGCTGTTTGAAAATGGGGGTAGGCCCTGGCTGATGTGCCGCTACCGCCTGAACGATGCGCTGGAGTATTTCAGCGTGTGGGACGAAGACCATATGGTCGCCATGCAGCTGTATCAGGGGCACACCTACATCGACAGGGGGCAGGTGACGCTGCTCTCGCAGAGCAGGACGGGAGGACTATGCTTCATGGGGCCAGACGGCAGCATGGTGGACATCGACACGAGAAGCTACTGGTTCTCGTGGAGATGCGCCTGCGTGCATAAGGGCCGCCACTACATCTGCCTCACGCCGCGAGAAAAAGGAAAGCCATCGATATGGGTCGATGGCGATATCACTGAGCTCCCGGTCAATGGTTTCGTGACAGGGATATATGTAGTAGACTACTAGTCCTCCCAGAGGATGTGGCGGGCACCAGCCTCGTCGACGCTGATCGTAACCTTCAGCGTCTCCTCCGGCAGTATCTCCTCTATATTCTCGGGCCACTCCATGATGCAGAGGTAGCCACTGTCCAGGTAGTCATAGAGGCCGATGTCGAAGGCCTCGGCAATCTTAGAGATGCGATAGAAGTCGAAGTGGAACATAGGGTCGCCAGAGGCTGTCCTGTATTCATTGATGATAGAGAAGGTAGGCGAACTGACAGCATCATTCTCCACGCCCAGCACCCTGCAGATGGCGGTGGTGAAGGTGGTCTTTCCTGAGCCCATAGGGGCATAGAAGGCTATCAGGGAGTGCCCCTCTGTCTGCTTTAGAAACTCTCTCGCTACCTCGTCGATCTGTGCGAGCGATGCTATGGTCAATTCGTGCTTCATCCTTTCTTCTTTCTTTATCTTGACAAAGATAGGAATATCTTTTCAAATAGTGTCTTGCCTGTCCAGGAACCTGTATCCAGCAGCCTCCAGAAGGTGCGCTACCTCAATGTCCTCGGTACCCGCCAGATCCGCGATGGTACGCGCCACCTTGATGATGCGATAGTATGCCCTCATCGAGAAATGCATGGTGGTGACGAGACGGTTCATGGTCTTCACACACTCTTCCGACAGGGGACAATACCTCTCGATCATCTTGTTTGTCATCTCCGCATTCGTAGTGATCTCCTCGCACAGGAAGCGCATGCGCTGACGCTCCCGGGCTGCACGCACTCGCCTCGCTACAGCAGCGCTCGGCTCAGCTTTCCGCCCTGTCGCTATCTTCTCCGGAGGCAAGGGCCTCACCCAGGTCTGCAGGTCGATGCGGTCCATGATCGGGCCGCTGAGGCGCGCGAGGTAGCTTCTCCTCTGAGTCGGCGTGCAGGTGCACCTGTCTCCCTCCCCATAATAGCCGCAAGGGCAAGGATTTGATGCCGCCACAAGCATGAATGATGCAGGATACTCCACCTTCGACCTGAGACGCGATATCGTCACCTTGCGGTCCTCAAGAGGCCCTCTCAGAGCCTCTATCACAGACTTCGGAAACTGGCCGAACTCATCAAGAAAGAGCACCCCATGGCTGGCCAGCGACACCTCCCCGGGAACGATGGCATCTCCTGCTCCGCCGCCTATGATGGCCGGCAGCGAGGCGCTGTAGTGAGGTGCGCGGAACGGGCGGCGGCGGATGAGCCCGACCCCGCGCGTGCTCACGCCCGCTATCGAATATATCTTGCTCGTGATCAGGGACTCCTCATGAATGAGCGGCGGCAGTATCCCCGGTATGGCCTTCGCCAATGAGCTCTTCCCACTGCCAGGGACACCCACCATGATGAGGTTATGCTGCCCCGCGCAGGCAATCTCCACGGCGCGCTTCGCGCTCTCCTGCCCTATCACGTCTGCGAAATCGACTTCCGGAGCGTCTGCAGGCAAGACCTCGCCAGTCGTGATATCCACGACTATGCCTGACTTCGTGCGCGAGCGCATCATCGACTGGTACTCTCGCGAATTCTTGACGAGCAGATCGTCCGCAGAAGAAGGGTCGGCGATAATCTTCAATGCATCCAGTACGGTAGACACGCCATACACATCCACATCCTGGCACTCGACAGCCTCCAGGGCCGATGTCAGAGGAAGGATGCAGCCCTTGAAGCCCTCAGTCCGTGCCATGTCAGCAAAGGCGAGACCACCTGGAACATCTCTTACCGAACCATCCAGTCCAAGCTCTCCCATCACAAGAAAGTCTCCCAAATACTGAAACTGACACTGGTCTGAAGCGGCCAGGATACCGAGGGCAATGGGCAAGTCATACCCACTGCCATTCTTCCGCAGATCGGCAGGAGCCAGATTTATGACAATTTTTCTTCCCGGAATTTTATATCCAAGTGCCTGAAGTGAGGTTATGGTCCTGAGAAGACTCTCCTTCACGGCTGTATCTGCCAGTCCGACCAGATGAATACCTATGCCAGGAACAATATCCACCTCGACCGTTACTCTCACTGCATCGATCCCGATGCACTTAGCTCCAAAAACATTTACTAACATAGCGCACAATTAAGTTTAGGTAAAGCGCAAATGAAGTAAAACAAAACTTAAAAAATGCGTAAAAACTTAAAATGTGACGAATGAAATACGTAAAAACAAAAAAAAGACACGAACCATAAGGTTCATGTCCTTGAGTGGAGATAAAGAGATTCGAACTCTTGACCCCCTGCTTGCAAAGCAGGTGCTCTA
>JAKSJL010000056.1 GCA_024398295.1 Bacteroidales bacterium | reverse complement strand
TTTTTGCGGTGCGGAAGGGACTCGAACCCTCGACCTCCGGCGTGACAGGCCGGCATTCTAACCAGCTGAACTACCGCACCAGTAGTTCGCTCGGCATGGTGCCTTACGGGATTACAAAGGTAAGCCTTTTTTCTGGATTTCCAAGTATTCTGAAAAGAATTTTGAGGTTTTTCGAACGAAATGAACGAAAAACCTCAAAATCGATAAGTGACTTCTCTGAAAGAGATGACTATTTACACTGCGCCATGACTCTCTGGATGAAGTCCTCTGGGAGTTTGCCGAATGAGCGCATCTCTGCTTCGAGAGCCGCAGGGTCGAGAGACTGGAGATAGCCTACTGTTCTGTCGGGATCTTCGGTGATGAAGCTTGCGCACTGAGAATATTTCGTGAACTGCTCAGGCAGCTGAAGCATGGAGTCTATGCTTGTGGCAAATGCCAGCTTGTATTCAGGCGTGATGGCTCTCATGCGCTTGAGAAGGCCTTTCTTTCCGTTGATGAGGTTCGGGTGGGTGACGGCCAGGCGGTCGTACTCGCACTCTATGAGAAGCTGCTGGTCTGCAGGTACTTCTTCGACGTAGATGGTAGTGGCGAGCTCTGCACCGTCGAAGCCCCAGACTGAGCGTGCTGAGCCAGCCTTGCGCGACGCGAAGCGGTCGTATGGGACATCGATACCATTGACCTTCACGCTCTTAGGCGCATAGGTGCCATCCAGGACGACGCGCACTCTGCGGGTTTCGGGCATGCCCTTGTATGAGCCCTTGCGAGGGCTTACCATCAGCACGAGTGAACCATCCTTGGCCATCTTGAAGACTTCGGTGGTAGCGTACTGGGTGCTGTAGGCCTGCGTGCAGCCGTCATCCTCGTAGACCTTTGTGGTGAAGTTGCCCTTGCCAGGGGCTACGAAGAGGTAGAGCTCATTGGAAGCTTCCTGAAGCGACTGGATCTTAGGCGATGCCATTGGGATCACAGCGCCAGCCTTCACGAAATATGGGTTTTCGCCAATGGTATAGTGAAGTGTCTGGGTAGTGCCTCCCTTATATGTGGTGCCGGTGGATACGTCATACCAGTCGCTGCCCTTAGGGAACCACATCTCTCTCTTCGCGAGTCCGGTGATGCTGTCGCAAGGCTCAGCCACCACGGTGGCGAGGATGTCCTCTCCGAAGTAGAATTCTTCCTTCCAGGTGTACGCATTCTCCTCCTCGGGATGGTAGTAGTAGAGCGGGCGGCACATGCTGATACCAGTGTCGTACGCCTCGCGCGCAGCCCTGTAGATGTAAGGAGATAGGTTATAGCGCAGGCGTACTGCCTCACGCATGTAGTCGAAGTGGTCAGGGAATACCCAGAAACGCTTCTCCATGGAGCTGTCCTTGGTCGAGTGCGTCTTGTAGATAGGTGTAAAGACGCCGCTCTGCATCCATCTGGTATAGAGCTCAGGGTCGGTGTAGTTCACTCCCTTAGGCTGCATGTGGCCGCCGATGTCGTGGCCCCAGTAGCCATAGCCCAGGTTTGATGCTGTGGCGGTGAAATATGGGAGGTATGCGAGCACCCTCCAGGTGGCTCTGGTGTCGCCGGAGAAGCCCACCTGATAGCGATGGCTGCCGACTCCACCCCAGCGGTGGTAGATCATTGGACGCTCAGCGTAGATGCCTTCGCGTGCGCTCTGGCGGACCTTGTCCTGGAAGAAGGTGTAGTTCAGCCAGAAAGTATTTGAAAGGCCCTTTATGTACTTGCTCTCCTTGAACTGCTGCCAGTCAAGCCACCAGAAGTCCACTCCCTGCTTCTCGAGAGGATGCATCACTGAGTTGAAATATGCATCAGCCCACTCCATCTGGTCAATGCGGAATGGCACATATACAGGGTTTCCCGCCTCGTCGACATAACCCTTGGGGCCGTCGTACTTCGAGGTGCGCGAAAGATAGTCCGCGACAAACCTACTGTACTGGTCCTCGTATGGCATCATGCCGGAGGCTGGGTGAATGTTCAATGATGTCTTCACTCCATAGCGGTGCAGCGACTCCAGGAGGTGCTCAGGTGACGGGAAGAGGTCCTTCTTCCAGCTGTATCCAGTCCAACCTCGTCTCTCTCCGGATGCGTCCTTCTCACGCTTCTGGCTGAGGCCGTAGGTGTCATGCCAGTCCATGTCAATGATCATGACATCCATAGGGATGCTGAAGTCAGCGAAATGCTGTGCCAGGTCCTCGAGCTCAAAGTCCGAATACTGCCAGTAACGGCACCACCAGTAGCCGAAGGCATACTTCGGTGGCATAGGGATCTTTCCTGCAATCTTCGTGAAATCGCTGACAGCCTGCATGTAGTCGTGGCCGTAGCCGAAGAAGTAGAGGTCGCTGCGCTCGACGTCTGTGCGCTCCGCCACCCAATTCTTCCAGTCGGACTTCACTGGCTCCAGGATATGGCGGTCGCTCTCGTCGATCACCGCCCATCCGTCGCGGGAGATGACTCCCTTGTCGTATGGCTCCTTGGTGGTCTCGCCGTCACAGCCGTCCAGCGTGCGCGTGGTGCCGAGGAGGTTTGCTGAATCATCCATTCCAGGATGCCAGGTGACCTTTTTCGTGCGCCCGTCAGCTCCCTTCATCTCGAAGGTCACCTTCAGGTTGTGCGGGCCGAAGTTTGCATTTCCCGTGTAGGTGAGCGTCATCTCCGACGTCTTGATGGTGAGCACACCGGCGATCTTCGAACTCTTGAATTCTGGGACGCCAATGTTCCTGTTCACGATGCCCAGTGTGGCGCGGTCTTCGAAGCGCCCGTCAGCAGCCCACTCCATGCGGATGAGGCGCGGTGTAAGCACGGTGAAGCGAGCCTTGCCGCTTACGACTTCGGCTCTTGAGTTTGCCTTCGGCTGGGTCTGCCCGAAACACAAAACTGTGGTCAAAATGGCCACAGTCAGGGAAGAGATGAGTTTCTTCATATTTATTTGCTGATTTTCAATTCGTTATCCCCAAGTACTTCTCGAAGTGTGAGCGGCTCATTGGTGGTGATGCTGTTCACTCCGTTTGCGATCATCTTCTTCATGATGTTCTCTGCATCGACGGTCCAGACATTTGTGGACATCTTGAGATCCTGGCAGCGCTTGATGTAGCTGCTCTTCACGCCGAGGAGTGCGTACTGGTAGTCGATACCATTGATACCATCCTTCTGGAGGTCTTCTGGAGACTTGTCGCCGTTCAGGTACTGGTTCACGAACTCAGGGTACTCCTTGGCGATGCGCTGGCATACGTGGAGGCTGAATGAGATGAACATTACTCTGTCTGGCTTGAACAGGTGATGCTTCTTGAGTGCTGCGACGCACTTGTCGAGGAGCATGTCCTCATGCTCTGCGTCCTTCTGCTTCTTGATCTCGAGGACGAGCATAGTGGTCTTTGACTTCGCACCCTGTACGAGGTACTCGTCGAGGGTAGGACGATGCTCTCCGTTCTTCAGGAGCTCATTCTTGAGGTCTGAATAAGGCGTGTTCCAGATGAGCTTTCCGTTGATGGAGTTATCATGGTTTACGATGACCACGCCGTCACCTGTGAGATGTACATCGAATTCGCTGCCCCAGAAGCCGTTCTCCTGTGCGAGACGGAGTGCTGCGATGGAGTTCTGTGAGAAGCCGGCCTCGCGGCAGTTCCAGAAACCTCTGTGCGCCACGATACCTGTCTTGCCGCTCATATCTACAGCTGGCGCCTTTACTGAGTCAGTGCTTGGACTGCCTGTTCCTGTCTTTGTGAAGATGCCACAGCCTGAGGTGAGGACTGCCGTAGCTAAAAGAGCAATGCTGATTAAGATTCTTTTCATGGTTATCAATGTTATTATATTTCCTTATTAGCAAAGTAAAGGTAGTATATTTTGATTACCTTTGCAAAAATTATACAATTCATCATGAAAAGAATCATTGCATCACCTAAGGCTCCAGCAGCCATAGGACCTTATTCTCAGGCCATTGAACTTAATGGAACACTCTTTGTCTCAGGACAGCTTCCTGTAAACCCAGCCACCGGCGACATGCCTGCTACCATCGAGGAGCAGACCAGGCAGTCACTCACAAACATTGGTGCCATACTTGAGGAGGCAGGCCTTTCGTTCAATGATGTCGTGAAGACTTGCGTGCTTCTCTCTGACATCGCAGACTTCGGCGCCATGAATGCTGTGTATGCGGAATTCTTCCCAGAGACCAAGCCTGCACGTGTTTGCTATCAGGTTGCAGCCCTTCCCAAGGGCGCAAAAGTGGAGATCGATGCTGTAGCGGGTAAATAAAGTATCTGTAAGTTTGCCTTTGAGCTAAAATAGTATTAACTTTGCATAATACTAAATGATAGTTAGTTAGTAAAATCTATTATATGATCAAGATTAATTTGGAGGGCTGCAGCTCCTTCGTTAAGGATGCAGAATATCAGGAGTCAGTAAAGCAGGCTCTTGAGGCTTTTGACGTACTTGCTTCAGAGCAGGGCGCAGGTAATGATTTCCTTGGTTGGAAGACACTTCCTACCGATACCCCAGAGTCTCTCATCGCAGACTGCGAGGCAGTGCGCGATTCATGGAAGGCTAAGGGCGTGGATCTCGTAGTGACCATCGGTATCGGTGGCTCATACCTTGGCGCACGTTGCGCTATCGAGGCACTTTCACATAACTTCGCTAAGCAGCTTAAGAGCGCTAAGGACAGCGTTGAGGTAGTTTTCGCTGGAAATAACCTTTCAGAGGATTATATCTGCGAGCTCATGGACCTCGTGGCTGAGAGAAATGCGGCATGTATCGTTATCTCTAAGTCTGGTACCACCACTGAGCCAGCTGTCGCTTTCCGTATCGTGAAGCAGTACCTTGAGCAGACCTATGGCCGTGAGGAGGCTGCTGAGAGAATCGTAGCTATCACCGACGCGAAGAAGGGCGCTCTCAAGACCCTTTCTACCCAGGAAGGCTACAAGACTTTCGTCGTTCCTGACAATGTAGGTGGCCGTTTCTCAGTTCTCACTCCAGTAGGTATCCTTCCTATCGTTGTAGCAGGATTTGATGTACGTGCTATCCTCGCAGGTGCAGCTGAGGCTCAGAAGAACCTTGCTGTCAAGAGCGAGCAGAACCCTGCAGTGCAGTACGCTGCCATGAGAAATCTCCTTTACTCTAAGTATGGAAAGAACGTTGAGGTTCTCGTAAACTATAACCCTAAGTTCATGTTCCTCGGTGAGTGGTGGAAGCAGCTCTATGGTGAGTCAGAGGGTAAGGACCTCAAGGGTATCTTCCCAGCATCTGTAAACAACACCACAGACCTTCACTCAGTAGGCCAGTTCATCCAGGACGGTACAAGATGCATGTTCGAGACCATCGTAAATGTAGAGAAGGCTCAGCGCAGCTCTATCATCGGTGAGGATCCTCAGAACCTCGACTGTCTTAACTACCTCGCAGGCCAGCATGTTGAGCACTGTAACGCTATGGCTCAGCTTGGAACCAAGCTTGCTCATATCGACGGTGGTGTCCCTCAGATCGAGCTTTCTATCGAGAAGATCGACGAGTTCAACCTCGGTAACGTATTCTACTTCTTCGAGTTCGCTTGTGGCGTCTCAGCATACCAGCTTGGTGTGAACCCATTCAACCAGCCAGGTGTAGAGGCATATAAGAAGAACATGTTTGCTCTTCTTAACAAGCCAGGTTTCGAGGAGCAGAGCGCTGCTATCAGAAAGAGACTCGGTGAGTAATATGGCTGCAGGCAAAGGCGAGACGTTGACTCTTGCTGATGCTATGCGCCTCAGCGGCCCGCTGGCGTTCAACGTGATGTTGAAGCCGGCGGGCTCTCTGTGTAATCTGGACTGCCACTACTGCTACTATCTGGATAAATCTGAGATCTACGGAGGCCGTGAGCCGCGTATGAGCCTCGAGATGCTGGAGACAGTCATTCGCGAGAACATTGCGGCAAACGAAGTGCCAGAGGTTACATTCAACTGGCATGGAGGAGAACCGCTTGTTCTGGGAATTGACTTCTACAGGAAAGCCCTGGAGCTGGAGCAGAAGTATGCGGGTGGCAAGCAGATACATAATACCATTCAGACAAATGGAACCCTGCTTACCAGAGAGTGGGCTTCCTTTTTCGCTGAAAACCATTTCCTGGTGGGCATATCCATAGATGGTCCACAGGATATCCACGACAAGTATAGAAAGGACAAGGGAGGCGCCCCTACGTGGGAGAAAGTGATGCGTGGCATCAGTTTTCTACGCTCCGCGGGTGCTGATTTTAATACCATGTCCACAGTCAATCATCAGAGCGAGGGCAGGGGACTGGAGGTCTACCAGTTCCTGAAGTCCATAGGCAGCCGGTACATGCAGTTCATGCCTGTCGTGGAGCATGTGAAGTATCCTGTCAATGCTTCTGGTAAAACTGTCAAACAAGCCCGTCCATTCATCGTGGACCCTTCGACGGACGGCGCAAGCCTGGCCCAGTGGTCTGTCAGTGACATTGGGTGGGGAAGGTTCATCTGCGATATCTTTGACTACTGGGTCCGAAACGATGTGGGACGCGTCTTCGTGAATCAGTTTGACGCGACCCTGGCTGGCTGGTGCGGCCATCCTCCGGGAACATGCGTCTATGCGCAGACCTGTGGCGGCAATGCTGTCATCGAGCACAATGGCGACGTCTATGTCTGCGATCATTTCGTCTATCCGAAGTATCTTCTCGGAAATATACAGACTGACTCCATAAGGTCAATGATGACCTCAGAAAAGATGGTCAAGTTCGGCATCGACAAACGAAACGCGCTGCCATCTCAGTGCCGCCGCTGCGAGTGGCTGAAGGCGTGCGCGGGCGAGTGCCCTAAGCACCGCTTCAACGCCACCGAGCGCGGCGAGCGCGGCCTGAACGCGCTCTGCGCTGGCTACAGGATGTTCTTCTCCCACGTGGCTCCTTACATGGACTATATGCGAGACCTTCTCATTGCCGAGCAGCCACCTGCCTTCGTCATGCCTTGGGCTCAGGCCAGACATATTCGTTAGTGGAAACATAAGAGGTTTTGTCGTCTTTCCCAGTGGACGATGCTCCGGTCAAGTAATACTATTTCTTGATAAAGAGGAATGCTGTCAGTGGCAATGCGATGATGGCCATGGTGGCGCTGATAGGCAGATATATGCCGAAGCTGACATATTCCACTACGAGATAGGTAACGAGGAGCAGTCCTACTCCCATAGCTGAGGAAAGCATATAATGCTTTCTTATATCCTCTGATTTACAGATAGTTCTGCTGAGATTCGGCACTCCCAGTGAGATGAAGCCGATAGGACCACATATGCTTACTGCGGAGGTGACAAGAAACATTATGAGAAGAAGCGCGAGTGCCTTTCTCCATGCTGACAGTTCTATCTCTCCACGGAAGTGTCTCGTAAGGTCACGATGTTGCCAGATGGCAGCCCCAAAGCCTACTATGAAGAGACCCACGGAAAAGAGGATGTCTGCTGTGGTTACGCCCTCGAGACGGAAGTTTGCTGCTCCCCAGAGGTAATACTGCTTCAAGAGGTCACCGTTTGGCGCATTTGTTACCACGATGGTTCCGAGTGAACCTATGAAGGTACCGAAAATGATACCGAAGGTAATGAGGTTCTGTGTCGAGATCCGGAGTGTCACGAAGAAGCAGATGATGGTACATATAAGTGTACAGATGAAGGAACCAACTGTAAGTGAGCACCATCCGCTCATGGTTGCTGCGGCAGCTCCTAGGCATGCGGCAGAGCCAAGTCCTAGAGAATATACATCTCCTAGCTGATTACGCCACAGATACTGCATCTGAATGCCTCCTACGGGCAATGCAATGCCCGACAGGAGGACGTATAGTAAACTTAATAACATTACTGAGCTGCTACTGCCTGAGGGTTCAGGCCTTGAGTGTCAAACTTGTCGTAGAGAGTGCCGTCGGATGTGAAGACATACATGTCTCCGTTTGTCTTATAGTCAGAAGCGCCTACCCAGACATATCCTGTGGTGGCAGAGATTGAATAGGCGTTTTCAACTGTCTGGCTGAATGTGGTCTTCTTTGTACCAGTCTTTGCGTCGAAGACATTGACGGATCCTGGAAGAGGCTTCCACTCTGCATCGTATCCTCCACAGAGAACATAGAGCGTTTCGTCACAGAGCGCTATGGCCGAAGGACTTGAGCAGTCTACCGTGCTGACGGTTCCGCTGGTGGCGTCGATGCACTGGAGCATTGACGGAATCATGCCATAGTCGCCAAGGCTCAGGAGGTAAAGTTTTGATCCACAGGCCTTTATTGTTGCTGGGTTTGTGTTTACGGTGATGGTGGAGACTTCCTTGAAAGTAGCCTCGTCCACTACTGACACGGTGTTGTTGTAGGTAGGGTAGAGGTAACCTCCCGAGTTCGCTACGTATACCTTTCCATCTACGCATGCCACGCCTTCTGGGTTAGGACCGACAGCGGTGACCTTCACGGAGCCATCTGCGGAGATGAGTCCAACATATCCCTCATAGTAAGATACATAGATGCCTTTCGAGCCTTTTGCGAGGTAGCGAGGAGATAGCTTGTTTCCGCCCTCAGTGGCTACGACCTCCTTCTTGATCTTGAGATCCTTGTCGGTAACGAATACTACCTTGGAGCCGTTTACGGCGATGTAGACGTTTTCATCGTCCACGAGGATGTCCTGGCCGAGATCGCCCAGAGCCTTGCCGTTCACTGTCCCAAATACGTCAGCTGCAAGAGACTTGGTTTTCGTGTCATAGATGCCAATGTTTGCATTGTTGTCTCCCCAGTTTCCATTGTTCATTACATAAAAACCTGAGGGAAGAAGCTCTGCTGGGTCTTCTACAGGGGTCTTGTTACATGAGATAGCCACGGTCATCGCCATGGCGAGCAATAAAAGTACTTTTTTCATTTGTATGATATTTTGAGATTCATTCTATAGTTTCTTCCTGGCATAGGGTAACCATGCACGACTTCGTAGTTCTTTCCGGCGAGGTTCAGTGCGTCGAGCGAGAGTCGCAGAAAGACTTTCCTGACTTTGAATCCCCTTGCAAGTGTCAAGGAGTGGTCAAAGTACGGGTCGAGAGCATTGGACTTGATGTTCTGGGCAAGGAAGTATCTGACACCCACTGCGTTGAGGGTGTAGCATAGCTCTCCCCAAGGGGTTTCTAGGCTGGCTACGCTGCTGCCCGAGTGACGCGGCGTGTACTGAATCTGGTGCCTGTAGTTCTTCGCGGAAGGGTCTGTGACGTCCACTGCGTGCTGGAAAGAGTAGCTCATCGACAGATGAGCGCGCATGCCCTCAGATAGTGAGGCATGATAGAGCGTGGTGAGGTCCAGCCCCGACATCTCCACCTCTCCTATGTTATGCATCTTCCAGATGAACATGGTCGGCACGGCGACTATCTTGTCTTTTACATTGCCATAATAGCCATCAGCCGTGATGGTGATGCCCTTCGCTGTCCAAGTAAGACCCAGGTTCGTCTGCTTCGCTATCTCTGGGCGCAGTGAAGTGTTTCCCACGCGTGCGTAGTATAGGTCATTGAAGGTCGGCATCCTGAAGCCATCACGATAGCTGGCGCGAAGGCGAAGGCCGGAGAGCAGCTCGTAGGAGGCGCTCACGGAAGGGGAGAGCCGACGTCTGTCCGGCGCGGGACGGCCACTTCCTACCCATTCGTGAGCCAATGTCCCCGAAATGCTGCTCACGACAGTGAGCCTCTGCGAATGGTACTTTCCGGAGATGGCTGTGATGGAAGTGATGCGACGTGGGAACACGCATTCTGGGATATCGGAGTCCAGAACATTGGCAAATAGATCTTCAGCAAACGCAAACTCAAGCATCTCGATAGGGGTGAACCCAATGATACAGCTTCCAGCAAGTTCGCGCTGCAGGTAGTGGTCGTCCTCGGGCTGCTGGTACTTCGCAGAGACGTCCAGGTATCTGTTTGCGCTGCGCGTGAATGAGAGCGTGCTTCGCGATCTCCACTTCTCGTTCCATCCGTGCTCCCAGTTCAGGCTGGAAGAGAGATCGCGGTCCCAGAGCCTCTCGGTAGGGTCCTGTGTGTAGTAGATGACCTGCCCAGGCAGGCCACGCTCCGAGCTGCGCCAGTTCAGCTTGGCCTGCAGCTCCTCGCCATATATGTTAAGCTCGCTGTTCAGTATGCTTACGTCGCTGCCGAGCCGTCGCTGCTGGACGGTCTCCTTACCATTGGCCAAAGTGAATGGATAATCGCCTTCCGACTTCGTCCAGTCGGCGCTCGCACTGGCGCTCCACTTCTGCGCAAGGCGTCTTTCCAGCCTGACCGATGGGCGATAGGTCTGGAAGGATCCATACCGCATGCTGGTGATTAGCTTCGTGGCACTGTCTCTGAAATCGGGTTTCTGGCTTCTTAGAACCAATGTTCCTGCAGAATTCAGCGTTCTGGCGTTTCTGAAGATTTCGTCTGCTCCGCCTATCTCCATGGCTATCTCCGCCAAATGCTCTGTGCTGAATCGAGATATGTCGATGCTCCCGTTCTGGGCATCTGAGACTGGCACCCCGTCGTAGGTGACTGATGTGTGCTGCGCCCCTAAGCTCCTTACCGATACGGTCTTAAGCCCTCCTATGCCGCCGTAGTCCTTGATGCTTACGCCGGCGAAGGTACGCAGCACCTCATGCAGGCTCACGGCCCCGCTGCGCTCAATCGCTGCGGCGCCGATGCTCCTTATCGGTGCTGTGCTGGTCGCGGTGCCCTCTCTTCGCGAGGTCACCTTGGCTGCGCCCAAAGTATCTGGCATCTCTGTCATGAACAGGGACGCCGTAATCAACATTACTGCTAGAGACATCTGTATGAATCGCTAAGACCATGGACTTGACCCCGAGTCCGTCGGTAATACTTGATCGTGGCAGGTCTTCTGGCTTGCTCCTTCACATGGCACCTTCCCGCCCTCAGGCAGTGGTATCAGAGACCATGGATAGAAAGTGGAGCATACAGCTGCGGGCACAGTCCAGGATTCTCACCTGGTTCCCTTTTCAAGTGCCTAATGGCACTCACCTCGATCCGAGCACAAATTTACAGAAAAATTCTATTTTTGCATTAACATTGTTTGTGGCTCTTCGTCTATTTGTCGGAGTGCCTGAAAAATGCCTCCTTGATTGATATGAAAAAGATACTTTTGATATTTACATTAGCCTTTATGACCCTGGCTTCGTATGGCCAGAGCATACCTAGGGCAGAGTTGTTCGCAATCGTGAACAAATACAGGGTCTACGAAGAAGTAGACGTGATGAAGGTCGGCACGCTTGGTACCGCGGCATTGAAGAACCTTATCTTCACATCGATGGCTACTGAAGGCCTCGGTGGAGATGCCAGGGTCGTGATGGATCTCATCAGAGGCGTTAAGAAGATGGCCATCATGGACTATGAGGGCTGTTCATCAAAGATGAGAGCTCGCATCACAGGCGAGATCGAAGATGCTCTCAGGGACTGCGAGATGCTCATGGAAGCAAAAGATGAAGACTCAGCCATGCGCATATATGGCGTGGTCGCAGATAATTCAAACAAGGTCAGTGATTTTGTGCTTTTCGCACCGAATGATTGCAGTCTGATATGCCTTTTCGGTAGCATCTCGCTGGATGCTATCATGAGATACACAAACCAGTAGGATATGACACGCGAAGAGTTCAATGTTCAGGTGCTTCCGCTTTCGGATTCGCTCTATAGGGTAGCCTTCTACCTTCTGGAGTCGGAGACTGATGCCATGGACGCCGTGCAGGATCTCTTCGTAAAGCTCTGGAAGGGCAGAGAGAGCCTGGAGGAAGTAAAGAACCTGAAGGCCTACTGCATAACAATGATGAAGAACCTGTGCTATGACATCATACGCAAGGCTTCCCGCGTCCAGAGTGTAGAGATTCCAGAAAGTCTTTCTGCAGGCAGCAATACCGAGAAGGAGCTTATGGATAAGGAAAGACTGTCACGCGTGATGGCCGCTATGGAGAAACTGCCGAAGAGCCAGCGTGAGGTCCTAAAGATGCATGTTTTTGAAGAATTGTCTTACGAGGAGATCGCCCAGAAGACGGGAAAGTCAAATCTTAACCTTAGGGTGCTCATCAGTATGGCAAGGAAAAACTTGAAGGAGCTGTTATGAAAACATTGGAAGAAATCGATCAGATGAGCCTCGATCTGCTGGAGCAGGTCGCTGATGACGAGTCTGTCAAGGCACCGAAGGAGCTTGCGGACAAGGTAAGGCAAACCATTGATATAGAGGAGTTTCTTGAGCCGGCGAGCACTCTCTCGACAGCGAAGGTCATACGCTTCGCGGCTCCTCTTGTGGCTGTGGCTGCAGCCGTCGCCATCGTCGTCTCGCTGCCTTCATCTTCGCTGAAGGATACCTATGACGATCCCGAGATGGCTTATGCTGAACTGGAGAGGACGCTGAGCTACATCTCGTCGAAGATGACAGCGAGTGTAAGCATGGCTATGGAGGCTGAAGCCAATGTGACAGCTCGCGCAAATGAGATCATTGATGAAATAAAATAAAGTGATATATGAAAAAGATTTTCGCACTTGCAGCATTCCTGCTGCTTACGGTATGCACATTTGCTCAGGATGGTAAGAGCATCTATATGAAGTACTCCGATGAGCCTGGTGTAAGCGCTGTCTACATCTCTCCTGCAATGTTCAGGATGATTGGCAAACTCCCGGACATGTCCGTAGGTCGCGACTCCATGAACATTACTCCTATCGTCAAGTCGCTTAGGGGAATGTACCTTATATCGACTGAGAACAGGGCTGTCGCAAATGCTCTCAAGGGCGATGTGAAAAGCTTCATGAACAAGGGTAAGTATGAGCTTCTTCTCGAAGCCAAGGAAGACGGCGAGGTGGTCAGGATGTATACGATGCAGAAGGGAGAGTTCGTTACGAACTTCGTCCTCATGGCAGCAGAAGAAGATGAATGTACCTTCATTTGCCTCGATGGTAACATCTACATGAAAGACCTTGAACGGCTTCTTGGCGAATCGGGCCTTATGGATTAAAGAAAAAAGCCTCTGGAATAGCTCCAGAGGCTTTTTCTTTTTATGCTTTTCGCTGTGATTAGAAAGCGAGAGCGATGCCGATGAAGTCCTCAGCCTTGAGTGCTGCACCACCGATGAGACCACCGTCGATGTCTGGCTTAGCGAAGAGCTCCTTGGCATTTGAAGGCTTGCAAGAACCACCATAAAGGATGGTCATCTCCTCTGCAACCTCAGCGCCGAACATGTCAGCTACGACCTTACGTACATAAGCGTGGATCTCCTCAGCCTGGTCAGCGGTAGCGGTCTTGCCTGTACCGATAGCCCATACTGGCTCGTAAGCGATAACGATGCTCTTCATATCCTCAGCTGTGAAGTTCTTGAGTACGTTCACGGTCTGAGCCTCGCAAACTGCGAAGTGCTTGTCAGCCTCACGCTCCTCGAGATTCTCACCGATGCAGAAGATAACCTTGAGACCAGCTGCGAGAGCGAGCTTGATCTTCTCAACGAGCTTCTCATCAGTCTCACCATAGTACTGGCGACGCTCTGAGTGACCGAGGATGGTGTACTCACAGCCTACTGAAGTAAGCATGTCTACTGAGATTTCACCAGTGTAAGCTCCCTTTGCGTGGTCAGCGCAGTTCTCAGCTGAAAGAGCGACGCGAGTGCCCTTAACAACCTCGTTTACAGGATAAAGGTGAGTGAATGGAGTACCGATGACGAGTTCAACGTCAGCAGGAACCTGTGCAGATGCGGCAACTACTGCCTTTGCGAGCTCTACGCCCTCTGGAACTGTAGTGTTCATCTTCCAGTT
>JAKSJL010000055.1 GCA_024398295.1 Bacteroidales bacterium | reverse complement strand
TTATCGTAATTCGATAAATAATGGACTACTTGAACATGAATCGTGTTCAAGTAGTCCAAATTTTATCGTGACACGATAAAAAGGAAGTCCATGCTACGCTTGTAAAAATCTGGAGTCTCGTCGTAGATGGCGTGCCTGAGATTTGGGTAGATGTGGAGGTCGCAGCCTAGTGTGGAGGCAATCTCCTCTGAACCGGCAATGGTGACGACGCTGTCGAGCCCGCCCCCGAGGACCAGCGTCGGACAGGTGATTTCTGACAGACGGTCCGCCGGACCTGCTGTGAGACATGCAGATGCGAGCCTGCGAAACCATTCCTTGTCGTCTGGACGAAGAGCTATGCCGGTGACATTGTCCAAAAGCCCGTTCGCTTGCAGGAACTCATCGGAGTAGAATCGCCGGAAGGCGTCGTTCTTAAACTCCTCATAGTCGTCACTCTCCACAAGCTGCATCCAGTGCTCAATGACTCCCTTAAACTGCTCATTTGCACGGCATAGCGTAGCGCCAAGCACGAGCGCCTTGACGAATTCAGGGTGCTTGACTGCGAGGTGCTGGGCGATCATTCCTCCTTGCGAAACGCCGATGACGCAGGCTTCAAATACGCCTTGCGCTTGCATGGTCTCGACAATGGTTTCGGCAAGATACTCGTTTGTGCAGTCGTCAGGCACCTCATCTGGACGGTCCACGACATAAATGGTGAAATTCCCCTTGAAATCCCCAAAGGTGGTTTCCAGGGCATCTTTAGCCCCTGTTATTTTCTGAGTGGAAAGGCCTGGGATAACCACGACTGTAATCCCTGAGTCTCCTATTTTGACAAAATCGCAAATTCTATTCATTGTGGATTAGTATACAATCAGATTCTCGTCTGGATCCATCAGATACCAGGTGTCTCCATTGGTCCTGACGAATAGACTGAGGCTTCCCCAGCGCGAGCTGTAGCCATGCTCGAGCTCGAATGGGCTGCTGGTGTTGTTGTAGTACTCCAGGATGACTTTGCTGCCATCCTTGACCTTCGCTCTCGTGATTGTATTTATGTTGTTTGAGTCATCCTCCATCCTGACTGCGTAGAGCTCACCCCTTGAGAGAAGCTTCGCGATGCCTTCAGAACTGTAGTTAACAGTCTTATGGCTGGATCTGTATGGTTTAGGAAGACTACTGAATGAGTCTGAACTCTTGGTGCTGCTGCTTGAAGAAGATGATGATGATGACGAGTAGGACGAAGACGATGAAGACGATGACGGCGAGTCATCTAGAAGCCAGCTGGCAAGGGCTGCGCCTCCTGCTATGATTGCCGCTCCCAATGCCAGCGCCCCAATTGTACTCCCGTTATTTGATGACGAGGATGATGCGGAGCCTGCATGATTTGCCATCAGGTCTACGTAAATGTCGTTCCACACGAAACCTCCTGTCGGATCTTCTATGTGTACCAGTCTTGTGTCGAGGGGTAGCGCACTGAACTGCATGACGATATCGCTCGGGCTGGAATTTGTGGACTGATAGTAGGAATACGACGAATACGTATAAGGCGCGCCAAACTGGAAATTGCCAACGACTCTGTTCTGGTTCACGAACGCTCCAGCTGTGAGACCACATGTCTTCAGGTACTGGCCACGGGCATCGTACGCATTTATCCTTATGTTGGATGTTATATAGTAGCTGCCAGCGTTATATCCCGTCCTCCATGTAAACACCACTTGTGACTGGTTATAGTCGGAATTAACCACCTTGACCATCAGGTTCGGTGAGTTCGTCCTCTGGCTTGGTGACTCATAGGACGCAATCACTACCTGGGCGTGGACAGCACTCCCAAGCAATGAAGACAGTAGCAGCAGAGCTATGAACCTAAACTTCATAGGTGAGTCTATATCGGCGTCCGCTCTCGAATGGCCCTCTAAATGTCTGTCCAGACACGTAGATGGTCTCCAAATCATCGTTAGATGACCACTCAATGATGGCTATGCCTCTGTCGTCTGTACGTACATCCTCGGTGAATCCGCCGAAAAAGCCCTTGACCTTCGCCGATACCTCAGCGTACTCGTATGGCCAATCAAGGCGGCCATTCTTCAGAACCTGAACTTCACACCAGCTTCTCATATTGATTCCTGTTTTAATTGTTAACGTTGGTAAATTTAGTGAATTTTATGTAATAACTATGCTCTTCGGTGAATTGCTTTGCAATTTTCATTCTCTCACAAATGTCCAGTCTTTCTGGTACTTGAAACCTTCGTAGCTGAATTCCCTCAGTTTCGCGACTTCAGAGGCCCTGTTCTCGATGATGAACCTTGTCATCGCGCCGCGGCAGGTTTTCGCCCATACCGATGGCGTGGTGTATTTCCCGTTTTTCAGCACATGGAATGATGGCTCAATTATTCCGCGAACCTCCTTTACGACTCTCTTCCAGTCGAAAAGCTGTCGGAACTCCTCTGTGTCGAGATATATCAGTATGCCATCGTCAGCATTGACCGACTCTATGAGGGCGTCAGTGAGCAGCGGTCTCCAGAACTCAGAAACCTTCATGCCGCCGGTGCAGGGAAGAGGGAAGCCTCCCTCCATCCTGTATGTGTTTATGCCGTCCAATGGTCTCAGTAGACCGTACAGGCACGACGAGATCCATAGGTGGTCATTAGCCCAAAGCAGGTCTTCATTTGACAATGTATCCGTCTTCAGATGCTTGTATGCTTGACCAAAATAGGCGAGTGCGGCAGGCATTATCTCAGCCTCGTCGGTGCCGAAGATCTCGTATCGACGGCGGTTTGTCTCTGCTATTTGGACGCTGCAAGCGAAGAGCTCCGATAAGCGCTCGGCGCTGAGCCTCCTCATGTCGTCTGCCAGCATGGCGGCGGTCTGTGCGAAGCGCGGCTCGCTAGCTACAAGGCCGCGTGGCTTGCTGCTTTCGTTCATTATCTTCGCACTGGCTAGTAGTATCTGCATGTCTTGCTATTTGAGTTTCTTGGTGGAACACCCACGCTTGGGCACAATTTGTCTCCTTTCGGTAAATATAGTGTTTTTATATGAATCGAAGACTCGGCTCCTTATCGTAATTCGATATAAAATGGACTACTTCAACACGACTCGCGTTCGAGTAGTCCAAAATTTATCGTGAAACGATAAGTCGAGTGTTTGGGTACATAATACTTCGCAGGCAAAATCGTGATTCTTGCGTAAAATTTTGCTATTTTTGTAGATTCAAAACACGAACTATTATGTCAGATATCATACTTGGAATCGAGTCATCATGCGACGACACTTCGGCTGCCGTCATCAAGGACGGTTTTCTGCTGTCAAATGTGATCGCCAGTCAGGCGGTGCACAAGGAGTATGGTGGAGTGGTGCCGGAGCTGGCATCCAGGGCGCACGAGCAGAACATCGTGCCTGTCGTGAGCCAGGCGCTCGCGAAGGCAGGTGTGAAGCCTGAGGAACTCACCGCGATAGCGTTCACACGCGGCCCGGGTCTGCTCGGCTCGCTGCTGGTGGGAACTTCATTTGCCAAGGCATTGTCTATCTCATTGGATATTCCGATGGTCATGGTGAACCATCTCCAGGGCCATATTCTCGCTAATTTCGTGAAGCAGGAGGGCAAGGATAACCGCCAGCCTGCGTTCCCATATCTCTGCCTTCTCGTGTCAGGTGGAAACTCGCAGATCGTGAAGGTGAACAGCCCGCTTGACTTCGAAATCCTTGGCCAGACCATCGATGACGCTGTGGGTGAGGCATTTGACAAATGCTCGAAGATGATGGGCCTAGGCTATCCTGGTGGCCCTATCATTGATAAACTTGCCGCGCAGGGAGATCCTACCCGCTTCAAGTTTGCCAAGCCTCACATCGAGGGACTGGACTACAGCTTCAGCGGCATCAAGACCTCGCTGCTGTATTTCGTGCGCGATGAGATGGCGAAGGATCCTGAGTTCATGGAGAAGAACAAGGAGGACATCTGCGCAAGCTTCCAGAAGGCACTCATTGACATACTGATGGACAAGCTCATCAAGGCTGCGAAGCAGACAGGCATCAAGGAGATCACCATCGGTGGCGGCGTATCAGCAAACAGCGGACTCCGAAACCGCATCGAGGAGGAAGGCCGCAAGCGCGGCTGGAATACCTATCTTCCTGAGTTCAAGTTCACTACTGACAATGCTGCAATGATTGCGATTGCAGGATACTTCCATTATCAGGCAGGAGAGAGAACCTCTCTCGACGTCGCTCCAGTGTCACGTATAGCAGATTTCTAGGATGAGAGAGTTCGAGATCGCTGTGCCTCTGGGGAAGTCGCTCCGTCCAGATGAGGTGAAGATGGAGGTGGCGAGGGCATTCCATCTGTCGAAGAATGCCGTGATAAAGGTTGTCGACCCTTCCAAGGACCCTTTCCCCAAGCAGTCTGTCACACCTGACGCTACAGCCACATGCGTGATAGCGCGTCGAAGCATCGACGCGCGTGGCATGGCAGTGTGGCGCTATCGCGTACAGGTCTACCCATACGGTGAAGAATATGTGCCATATGAACTACCTGAGTATCAGGATGTTCACGATGCACGCCCTGTAGTGGTCGTGGGGGCCGGCCCTGCGGGTATGTTCGCTGCGCTAAAGCTGCTCACGCTGGGCATCAAGCCTATCGTGCTGGAGCGTGGACGTGATGTCCATGCGCGCAAGCTCGATATGGCGAAGCTGTCACGCGACGGTATAGTGAACCCAGAGTCAAACTACTGCTTCGGCGAGGGCGGCGCAGGCGCTTTCTCTGACGGAAAGCTCTTTACACGCTCTTCGAAAAGGGGAGATAACAGAGAGGTCCTCTACCAGCTGGTGAAGTTTGGGGCAGATCCTACCATACTCATTGACGCGCATCCACATATCGGCACGGATAAGCTTCCTCTCGTGGTGGAGAACATCAGGCATTGCATCGAAGAATACGGCGGAGAGTATCATTTCGATACTCGAGTTAGTGATATAGAATATTCAGAATCAGGAGTCAAGGTGATTGCTGGGGTGCAAGTTTTCGAGGCAGCTGCAGTTATCCTTGCGACAGGCCACTCAGCACGTGATGTGTATGAGATGCTGGATGCGAAGGGATGGCCACTCGAGGCGAAGGGCTTTGCCCTCGGAGTGAGAGTGGAGCATCCGCAGAGCGTCATAAATGAGGCCAGGTATCACGGCCGCTTCCATGAGGGTATGCCGACTGCCGAGTACTCGTTCGTGGAGCAGGTGGATGGCAGGGGAGTCTTCTCCTTCTGTATGTGCCCTGGAGGCATCTTGGTGCCATCTGCTACCGAGGAGGAGACAGTGGTCCTGAATGGCATGTCAAACTCAGCGCGTAACTCCCGCTGGGCGAATGCTGGTGTCGTGGTCCAGATAGAGCCGGAGGATCTTCCGCAGAAGTATGCCGCTGATGGCGCATTCTCTGCGATGAACTTCCAGCGTGATGTGGAAAGGGCAATGTATCAGCTCCGTCCTTCGGCAGAGAATCCTGCCGCTGCGCCTGCGCAGCGCATGACGGATTTCTGCAGCGGACGGGTCTCGAGGACATTGCCAGAGACATCATACCACCCAGGCGCAGTGTCTTCACCTCTCCATGAGATGCTCCCGCCAATGGTCTCTCAGCGACTCCGAAAGGTATTCCCACTCGTGGACAGAAAGATTCCGGGCTACTACACCCACGAAGCCCTGCTTCTCGGTGTAGAGTCGCGTACATCGTCTCCTGTGCGCATTCCGCGCGACCCGGAGACTCTCGCTTGCCGCCCTCATGTCTACCCTTGTGGCGAGGGCGCTGGCTATTCAGGAGGCATTGTCTCATCGGCCATCGACGGCATTCGCTGTGCTGTCGCCGCCGCAGAACAGATATAGTATATGAAATCAGACATCATTGTGATAGGCGCAGGCGCATCCGGGCTCATGGCAGCCTATGCTGCCGCCCGTACGCTTGTGGAGAATGATCGCGTGGCAGATGTTCTCCTTCTCGAGAAGATGCCGCGCCCAGGCCGAAAGATCATGATCACCGGCAAGGGACGCTGCAATTTCACGAACCTGAAGGATTGGAACGAGTTCTCTCAGCACATCCGCTCCAAGTCGAATTTCGTGAAGCCTTCATTCTACAACTTCACTTCCCAGGATGCTGTCAGCTTTTTCGAGGGCTACGGCATGCCTACTGTGGTGGAGAGGGGAGACCGCGCCTATCCGGCTTCCTATCACGCCTCTGATGCAGTCGACACGCTTGTGCTGGCAGCCCAGCGCTACGGCGTCAAGCTAGTCACTGATTGCGAAGTTCAGTCTATCGCATCGTCAGCCGATTCGGGCTCTACAGCCACCGGCCAGCCTGTCGGTTTCGGGTTCACGCTTGAGACATCACAAGGCCATTTCTCATGTAGGAGATTGATCATTGCCACTGGTGGCCTCTCGTATCCAGGTACCGGCTCCACAGGCGACGGTTACCGCTGGGCCACCGACCTTGGCCACAAGATCCAGCCCCTCTTCCCATCCCTCACTGCGCTTGTGCCGAAGGGCTATAAGGATACCAGCGCCCATTCAGAACAGACAGCTCCTTCATTGAAAGGCCACTTGCACCGCTCTTTGCCATTGACCGAATACGGCCAGATGCTTTGTGGCAATCAGCTGAAAAATGTCGGCGTCGCTTCCATTATCGAGGGTACCGAGGCTGACGAGGAATTCGGTGACATCGATTTCACTGATGGCGGCATCGAAGGCCCTATCGGCTTTCAGCTAAGCCGTAAGTGCGTGAAGGCAATCACCAATGGCTCAAGAGTTTCCATTCGTGTGGACCTGAAGTCTGGAGTGTCGCTTGAAGAAGTGACTGAGCGCGTCAAGCAGCTCTGGAACGACATATCGAAGGACCCACGCAGCCGTAATCTGAAGGATAGGGAGAAGTGCCGCATTCTTCTGGGTAAGCTCATGCCTTGGGACCTTATCCCGGGATAAGGTCCCAAGGCATGAGCTTACCCAGAAGAATGCGGCACTTCTCCCTATCCTTCAGATTACGGCTGCGTGGGTCCTTCGATATGTCGTTCCAGAGCTGCTTGACGCGCTCAGTCACTTCTTCAAGCGACACTCCAGACTTCAGGTCCACACGAATGGAAACTCTTGAGCCATTGGTGATTGCCTTCACGCACTTACGGCTTAGCTGAAAGCCGATAGGGCCTTCGATGCCGCCATCAGTGAAATCGATGTCACCGAATTCCTCGTCAGCCTCGGTACCCTCGATAATGGAAGCGACGCCGACATTTTTCAGCTGATTGCCACAAAGCATCTGGCCGTATTCGGTCAATGGCAAAGAGCGGTGCAAGTGGCCTTTCAATGAAGGAGCTGTCTGTTCTGAATGGGCGCTGGTATCCTTATAGCCCTTCGGCACAAGCGCAGTGAGGGATGGGAAGAGGGGCTGGATCTTGTGGCCAAGGTCGGTGGCCCAGCGGTAACCGTCGCCTGTGGAGCCGGTACCTGGATACGAGAGGCCACCAGTGGCAATGATCAATCTCCTACATGAGAAATGGCCTTGTGATGTCTCAAGCGTGAACCCGAAACCGACAGGCTGGCCGGTGGCTGTAGAGCCCGAATCGGCTGACGATGCGATAGACTGAACTTCGCAATCAGTGACTAGCTTGACGCCGTAGCGCTGGGCTGCCAGCACAAGCGTGTCGACTGCATCAGAGGCGTGATAGGAAGCCGGATAGGCGCGGTCTCCCCTCTCCACCACAGTAGGCATGCCGTAGCCCTCGAAAAAGCTGACAGCATCCTGGGAAGTGAAGTTGTAGAATGAAGGCTTCACGAAATTCGACTTGGAGCGGATGTGCTGAGAGAACTCGTTCCAATCCTTCAGGTTCGTGAAATTGCAGCGTCCCTTGCCGGTGATCATGATCTTTCGGCCTGGGCGCGGCATCTTCTCGAGAAGGAGAACATCTGCCACGCGATCATTCTCCACAAGCGTACGGGCGGCAGCATAGGCTGCCATGAGCCCGGATGCGCCTGCGCCTATCACAATGATGTCTGATTTCATATACTATATCTGTTCTGCGGCGGCGACAGCACAGCGAATGCCGTCGATGGCCGATGAGACAATGCCTCCTGAATAGCCAGCGCCCTCGCCACAAGGGTAGACATGAGGGCGGCAAGCGAGAGTCTCCGGGTCGCGCGGAATGCGCACAGGAGACGATGTACGCGACTCTACACCGAGAAGCAGGGCTTCGTGGGTGTAGTAGCCCGGAATCTTTCTGTCCACGAGTGGGAATACCTTTCGGAGTCGCTGAGAGACCATTGGCGGGAGCATCTCATGGAGAGGTGAAGACACTGCGCCTGGGTGGTATGATGTCTCTGGCAATGTCCTCGAGACCCGTCCGCTGCAGAAATCCGTCATGCGCTGCGCAGGCGCAGCGGCAGGATTCTCTGCCGAAGGACGGAGCTGATACATTGCCCTTTCCACATCACGCTGGAAGTTCATCGCAGAGAATGCGCCATCAGCGGCATACTTCTGCGGAAGATCCTCCGGCTCTATCTGGACCACGACACCAGCATTCGCCCAGCGGGAGTTACGCGCTGAGTTTGACATGCCATTCAGGACCACTGTCTCCTCCTCGGTAGCAGATGGCACCAAGATGCCTCCAGGGCACATACAGAAGGAGAAGACTCCCCTGCCATCCACCTGCTCCACGAACGAGTACTCGGCAGTCGGCATACCCTCATGGAAGCGGCCGTGATACCTGGCCTCATTTATGACGCTCTGCGGATGCTCCACTCTCACTCCGAGGGCAAAGCCCTTCGCCTCGAGTGGCCATCCCTTCGCATCCAGCATCTCATACACATCACGTGCTGAGTGGCCTGTCGCAAGGATAACTGCAGCTGCCTCGAAAACTTGCACCCCAGCAATCACCTTGACTCCTGATTCTGAATATTCTATATCACTAACTCGAGTATCGAAATGATACTCTCCGCCGTATTCTTCGATGCAATGCCTGATGTTCTCCACCACGAGAGGAAGCTTATCCGTGCCGATATGTGGATGCGCGTCAATGAGTATGGTAGGATCTGCCCCAAACTTCACCAGCTGGTAGAGGACCTCTCTGTTATCTCCCCTTTTCGAAGAGCGTGTAAAGAGCTTTCCGTCAGAGAAAGCGCCTGCGCCGCCCTCGCCGAAGCAGTAGTTTGACTCTGGGTTCACTATACCGTCGCGTGACAGCTTCGCCATATCGAGCTTGCGCGCATGGACATCACGTCCACGCTCCAGCACGATAGGCTTGATGCCCAGCGTGAGCAGCTTTAGCGCAGCGAACATACCCGCAGGGCCGGCCCCCACGACCACTACAGGGCGTGCATCGTGAACATCCTGATACTCAGGTAGTTCATATGGCACATATTCTTCACCGTATGGGTAGACCTGTACGCGATAGCGCCACACTGCCATGCCACGCGCGTCGATGCTTCGACGCGCTATCACGCATGTGGCTGTAGCGTCAGGTGTGACAGACTGCTTGGGGAAAGGGTCCTTGGAAGGGTCGACAACCTTTATCACGGCATTCTTCGACAGATGGAATGCCCTCGCCACCTCCATCTTCACCTCATCTGGACGGAGCGACTTCCCCAGAGGCACAGCGATCTCGAACTCTCTCATCCTAGAAATCTGCTATACGTGACACTGGAGCGACGTCGAGAGAGGTTCTCTCTCCTGCCTGATAATGGAAGTATCCTGCAATCGCAATCATTGCAGCATTGTCAGTAGTGAACTTGAACTCAGGAAGATAGGTATTCCAGCCGCGCTTGCGGCCTTCCTCCTCGATGCGGTTTCGGAGTCCGCTGTTTGCTGATACGCCGCCACCGATGGTGATCTCCTTGATGCCTGTCTGCTTCGCAGCCTTGATGAGCTTGTCCATCAGTATGTCAATGAGTGCCTTCTGGAAGCTTGCGCAGATGTCCTCCTTGTTCTTCTCCATGAACTCAGGATCCTTCGCCATCTCATCGCGCACGAAATACAGCAGCGAGGTCTTGATGCCGCTGAAGCTGTAGTCCAGTCCCTCGATGTGAGGCTTGGCAAACTTGAAGCGGGTAGGATCTCCCTGCGCGGCAAGTTTATCAATGATAGGGCCACCAGGATAGCCTAGGCCCATCATCTTCGAGCATTTGTCAAATGCCTCACCCACAGCGTCATCGATGGTCTGGCCAAGGATTTCGAAGTCAAGCGGGCTGTTCACCTTCACGATCTGCGAGTTTCCACCTGACACGAGAAGGCAGAGATATGGGAACGCAGGCTGGCGGTTATCCTTGCCCTCCTGCTTCACGAAATTAGCGAGAATATGGCCCTGGAGATGGTTCACCATGACCATCGGAATATCCAATGAGATAGACAATGCCTTGGCAAATGAAGTTCCCACCAGCAGCGAGCCGAGCAGACCCGGGCCGCGTGTGAACGCTATCGCGGTGAGTTCCTCAGGCTTCACACCTGCCTTCGCGAGCGCCTGGCTCACGACAGGCACGATGTTCTGCTCGTGCGCCCTGGATGCCAGCTCCGGCACCACTCCACCATACTCCTTGTGCACCGCCTGACTGGCGATCACATTTGACAGCAGAAAACCGTCCTTGATGACGGCAGCCGAAGTGTCGTCGCATGATGACTCGATTCCAAGTATGATATCTGACATAATAGTTCGTGTTTTGAATCTACAAAAATAGCAAAATTTTACGCAAGAATCACGATTTTGCCTGCGAAGTATTATGTACCCAAACACTCGACTTATCGTTTCACGATAAATTTTGGACTACTCGAACGCGAGTCGTGTTGAAGTAGTCCATTTTATATCGAATTACGATAAGGAGCCGAGTCTTCGATTCATATAAAAACACTATATTTACCGAAAGGAGACAAATTGTGCCCAAGCGTGGGTGTTCCACCAAGAAACTCAAATAGCAAGACATGCAGATACTACTAGCCAGTGCGAAGATAATGAACGAAAGCAGCAAGCCACGCGGCCTTGTAGCTAGCGAGCCGCGCTTCGCACAGACCGCCGCCATGCTGGCAGACGACATGAGGAGGCTCAGCGCCGAGCGCTTATCGGAGCTCTTCGCTTGCAGCGTCCAAATAGCAGAGACAAACCGCCGTCGATACGAGATCTTCGGCACCGACGAGGCTGAGATAATGCCTGCCGCACTCGCCTATTTTGGTCAAGCATACAAGCATCTGAAGACGGATACATTGTCAAATGAAGACCTGCTTTGGGCTAATGACCACCTATGGATCTCGTCGTGCCTGTACGGTCTACTGAGACCATTGGACGGCATAAACACATACAGGATGGAGGGAGGCTTCCCTCTTCCCTGCACCGGCGGCATGAAGGTTTCTGAGTTCTGGAGACCGCTGCTCACTGACGCCCTCATAGAGTCGGTCAATGCTGACGATGGCATACTGATATATCTCGACACAGAGGAGTTCCGACAGCTTTTCGACTGGAAGAGAGTCGTAAAGGAGGTTCGCGGAATAATTGAGCCATCATTCCATGTGCTGAAAAACGGGAAATACACCACGCCATCGGTATGGGCGAAAACCTGCCGCGGCGCGATGACAAGGTTCATCATCGAGAACAGGGCCTCTGAAGTCGCGAAACTGAGGGAATTCAGCTACGAAGGTTTCAAGTACCAGAAAGACTGGACATTTGTGAGAGAATGAAAATTGCAAAGCAATTCACCGAAGAGCATAGTTATTACATAAAATTCACTAAATTTACCAACGTTAACAATTAAAACAGGAATCAATATGAGAAGCTGGTGTGAAGTTCAGGTTCTGAAGAATGGCCGCCTTGATTGGCCATACGAGTACGCTGAGGTATCGGCGAAGGTCAAGGGCTTTTTCGGCGGATTCACCGAGGATGTACGTACAGACGACAGAGGCATAGCCATCATTGAGTGGTCATCTAACGATGATTTGGAGACCATCTACGTGTCTGGACAGACATTTAGAGGGCCATTCGAGAGCGGACGCCGATATAGACTCACCTATGAAGTTTAGGTTCATAGCTCTGCTGCTACTGTCTTCATTGCTTGGGAGTGCTGTCCACGCCCAGGTAGTGATTGCGTCCTATGAGTCACCAAGCCAGAGGACGAACTCACCGAACCTGATGGTCAAGGTGGTTAATTCCGACTATAACCAGTCACAAGTGGTGTTTACATGGAGGACGGGATATAACGCTGGCAGCTACTATATAACATCCAACATAAGGATAAATGCGTACGATGCCCGTGGCCAGTACCTGAAGACATGTGGTCTCACAGCTGGAGCGTTCGTGAACCAGAACAGAGTCGTTGGCAATTTCCAGTTTGGCGCGCCTTATACGTATTCGTCGTATTCCTACTATCAGTCCACAAATTCCAGCCCGAGCGATATCGTCATGCAGTTCAGTGCGCTACCCCTCGACACAAGACTGGTACACATAGAAGATCCGACAGGAGGTTTCGTGTGGAACGACATTTACGTAGACCTGATGGCAAATCATGCAGGCTCCGCATCATCCTCGTCATCAAATAACGGGAGTACAATTGGGGCGCTGGCATTGGGAGCGGCAATCATAGCAGGAGGCGCAGCCCTTGCCAGCTGGCTTCTAGATGACTCGCCGTCATCGTCTTCATCGTCTTCGTCCTACTCGTCATCATCATCATCTTCTTCAAGCAGCAGCACCAAGAGTTCAGACTCATTCAGTAGTCTTCCTAAACCATACAGATCCAGCCATAAGACTGTTAACTACAGTTCTGAAGGCATCGCGAAGCTTCTCTCAAGGGGTGAGCTCTACGCAGTCAGGATGGAGGATGACTCAAACAACATAAATACAATCACGAGAGCGAAGGTCAAGGATGGCAGCAAAGTCATCCTGGAGTACTACAACAACACCAGCAGCCCATTCGAGCTCGAGCATGGCTACAGCTCGCGCTGGGGAAGCCTCAGTCTATTCGTCAGGACCAATGGAGACACCTGGTATCTGATGGATCCAGACGAGAATCTGATTGTATACTAATCCACAATGAATAGAATTTGCGATTTTGTCAAAATAGGAGACTCAGGGATTACAGTCGTGGTTATCCCAGGCCTTTCCACTCAGAAAATAACAGGGGCTAAAGATGCCCTGGAAACCACCTTTGGGGATTTCAAGGGGAATTTCACCATTTATGTCGTGGACCGTCCAGATGAGGTGCCTGACGACTGCACAAACGAGTATCTTGCCGAAACCATTGTCGAGACCATGCAAGCGCAAGGCGTATTTGAAGCCTGCGTCATCGGCGTTTCGCAAGGAGGAATGATCGCCCAGCACCTCGCAGTCAAGCACCCTGAATTCGTCAAGGCGCTCGTGCTTGGCGCTACGCTATGCCGTGCAAATGAGCAGTTTAAGGGAGTCATTGAGCACTGGATGCAGCTTGTGGAGAGTGACGACTATGAGGAGTTTAAGAACGACGCCTTCCGGCGATTCTACTCCGATGAGTTCCTGCAAGCGAACGGGCTTTTGGACAATGTCACCGGCATAGCTCTTCGTCCAGACGACAAGGAATGGTTTCGCAGGCTCGCATCTGCATGTCTCACAGCAGGTCCGGCGGACCGTCTGTCAGAAATCACCTGTCCGACGCTGGTCCTCGGGGGCGGGCTCGACAGCGTCGTCACCATTGCCGGTTCAGAGGAGATTGCCTCCACACTAGGCTGCGACCTCCACATCTACCCAAATCTCAGGCACGCCATCTACGACGAGACTCCAGATTTTTACAAGCGTAGCATGGACTTCCTTTTTATCGTGTCACGATAAAATTTGGACTACTTGAACACGATTCATGTTCAAGTAGTCCATTATTTATCGAATTACGATAA